>NZ_JCAKNB010000009.1:0-91708 GCF_059515905.1 Acinetobacter sp. FY731
TTGATCAATCGAAATTATTTTCATTGATTTAATGGTAGAAATTACTCGAAGTTTATTTGAGAAATATTTGTCAGAAAATTGATGAGCCAAGATTGGTACCCTTTAAAGGTACTACTGATTTTAAACTGAAGAGTTTGATCATGGCTCAGATTGAACGCTGGCGGCAGGCTTAACACATGCAAGTCGAGCGGGAATAGGTAGCTTGCTACTGATTTCTAGCGGCGGACGGGTGAGTAATGCTTAGGAATCTGCCTATTAGTGGGGGACAACAGTTGGAAACGGCTGCTAATACCGCATACGCCCTACGGGGGAAAGCAGGGGATCTTCGGACCTTGCGCTAATAGATGAGCCTAAGTCAGATTAGCTAGTTGGTGGGGTAAAGGCCTACCAAGGCGACGATCTGTAGCGGGTCTGAGAGGATGATCCGCCACACTGGGACTGAGACACGGCCCAGACTCCTACGGGAGGCAGCAGTGGGGAATATTGGACAATGGGGGGAACCCTGATCCAGCCATGCCGCGTGTGTGAAGAAGGCCTTTTGGTTGTAAAGCACTTTAAGCGAGGAGGAGGAGCTCTAGATTAATACTCTAGATGCTTGGACGTTACTCGCAGAATAAGCACCGGCTAACTCTGTGCCAGCAGCCGCGGTAATACAGAGGGTGCGAGCGTTAATCGGATTTACTGGGCGTAAAGCGTACGTAGGCGGCTTTTTAAGTCGGATGTGAAATCCCTGAGCTTAACTTAGGAATTGCATTCGATACTGGGAAGCTAGAGTATGGGAGAGGATGGTAGAATTCCAGGTGTAGCGGTGAAATGCGTAGAGATCTGGAGGAATACCGATGGCGAAGGCAGCCATCTGGCCTAATACTGACGCTGAGGTACGAAAGCATGGGGAGCAAACAGGATTAGATACCCTGGTAGTCCATGCCGTAAACGATGTCTACTAGCCGTTGGGGCCTTTGAGGCTTTAGTGGCGCAGCTAACGCGATAAGTAGACCGCCTGGGGAGTACGGTCGCAAGACTAAAACTCAAATGAATTGACGGGGGCCCGCACAAGCGGTGGAGCATGTGGTTTAATTCGATGCAACGCGAAGAACCTTACCTGGTCTTGACATAGTAAGAACTTTCCAGAGATGGATTGGTGCCTTCGGGAGCTTACATACAGGTGCTGCATGGCTGTCGTCAGCTCGTGTCGTGAGATGTTGGGTTAAGTCCCGCAACGAGCGCAACCCTTTTCCTTATTTGCCAGCACTTCGGGTGGGAACTTTAAGGATACTGCCAGTGACAAACTGGAGGAAGGCGGGGACGACGTCAAGTCATCATGGCCCTTACGACCAGGGCTACACACGTGCTACAATGGTCGGTACAAAGGGTTGCTACCTCGCGAGAGGATGCTAATCTCAAAAAGCCGATCGTAGTCCGGATCGCAGTCTGCAACTCGACTGCGTGAAGTCGGAATCGCTAGTAATCGCGGATCAGAATGCCGCGGTGAATACGTTCCCGGGCCTTGTACACACCGCCCGTCACACCATGGGAGTTTGTTGCACCAGAAGTAGGTAGTCTAACCGCAAGGAGGACGCTTACCACGGTGTGGCCGACGACTGGGGTGAAGTCGTAACAAGGTAGCCGTAGGGGAACCTGCGGCTGGATCACCTCCTTAACGAAAGATTGACGATTGGTAAGAATCCACAACAAGTTGTTCTTCATGAAGATGTATCTGAGGGTCTGTAGCTCAGTTGGTTAGAGCACACGCTTGATAAGCGTGGGGTCACAAGTTCAAGTCTTGTCAGACCCACCAAATCTGATTACCTAAGCAATTAGTACAGAACACAGAGACATCGAATCTATATGATAAGCTGGGGACTTAGCTTAGTTGGTAGAGCGCCTGCTTTGCACGCAGGAGGTCAGGAGTTCGACTCTCCTAGTCTCCACCATACATTAAGATAAGTTGCTAGATTATAGAATTTAGTAAAAGAGATCGAAGATCTTGTTTATTAAGTTCTGTGATTTATCACAGCGTCTAGACCTGACGAAGGCTAGATTAATCATTAACAGAATATATTTGAGTTGAAATAATTTGTTCATGCTCATTCAATCGAAAGAAAGAATGAGTACTAGCGAAATTAACTGAATCAAGCGTTTTGGTATATGAATCTAATTGAAGCTGTACGGTGCTTAAATGCACAAGACGCCAACTGTATGAGCAAGTCGTAAGACAAGCTCTGTTGCTAACCTAACTTGTAAGGGTTAACGACTGTTTGGGGTTGTATAGTCAAGTAATTAAGTGCATGTGGTGGATGCCTTGGCAGTCAGAGGCGATGAAAGACGTAATAGCCTGCGATAAGCTCCGGGGAGGCGGCAAATATCCTGTGATCCGGAGATTTCTGAATGGGGAAACCCACTTACCATAAGGTAGGTATCATAAACTGAATACATAGGTTTATGAGGCGAACGAGGGGAAGTGAAACATCTCAGTACCCTTAGGAAAAGAAATCAATTGAGATTCCCTCAGTAGCGGCGAGCGAACGGGGAACAGCCCATTAAGTCATATAAGTTCTAGTGGAATGCTCTGGGAAGTGCAACCATAGTGGGTGATAGTCCTGTACACGAAAGGGCTTATATGATGATGTCGAGTAGGGCGAGGCACGTGAAACCTTGTCTGAATATGGGGGGACCATCCTCCAAGGCTAAATACTCCTGACTGACCGATAGTGAACCAGTACCGTGAGGGAAAGGCGAAAAGAACCCCTGTGAGGGGAGTGAAATAGATCCTGAAACCGCATGCATACAAGCAGTGGGAGCCGACTTGTTCGGTGACTGCGTACCTTTTGTATAATGGGTCAGCGACTTATATTCAGTAGCGAGGTTAACCGTATAGGGGAGCCGTAGAGAAATCGAGTCTTAATAGGGCGTTTAGTTGCTGGGTATAGACCCGAAACCGGGTGATCTATCCATGAGCAGGTTGAAGGTTGGGTAACACTAACTGGAGGACCGAACCCACTGTCGTTGAAAAGCCAGGGGATGACTTGTGGATAGGGGTGAAAGGCTAATCAAACTCGGTGATAGCTGGTTCTCCCCGAAAGCTATTTAGGTAGCGCCTCGGACGAATACCATTGGGGGTAGAGCACTGTTTCGGCTAGGGGGTCATCCCGACTTACCAAACCGATGCAAACTCCGAATACCAATGAGTACTATCCGGGAGACAGACTGCGGGTGCTAACGTCCGTAGTCAAGAGGAAAACAATCCAGACCGCCAGCTAAGGCCCCAAAATTATAGTTAAGTGGGAAACGATGTGGGAAGGCATAGACAGCTAGGAGGTTGGCTTAGAAGCAGCCACCCTTTAAAGAAAGCGTAATAGCTCACTAGTCGAGTCGGCCTGCGCGGAAGATGTAACGGGGCTAAAACTATATGCCGAAGCTGCGGATTTGCAATTTATTGCAAGTGGTAGGGGAGCGTTCTGTAAGCCGATGAAGGTGTGTTGAGAAGCATGCTGGAGGTATCAGAAGTGCGAATGCTGACGTGAGTAACGACAATGCGAGTGAAAAACTCGCACGCTGAAAGACCAAGGGTTCCAGTCCAACGTTAATCGGGGCTGGGTGAGTCGACCCCTAAGGCGAGGCCGAGAGGCGTAGTCGATGGGAAATTGGTTAATATTCCAATACTTCAGTGTAATGCGATGAGAGGACGGAGAAGGTTAAGTCAGCCTGGCGTTGGTTGTCCAGGTGGAAGGAAGTAGGCATGCATCTTAGGCAAATCCGGGGTGCTCTATGCTGAGATCTGATAGCAAGCTAGTTTACTAGCGAAGTGGCTGATACCATACTTCCAGGAAAAGTCTCTAAGCTTCAGTTACACTGGAATCGTACCCGAAACCGACACAGGTGGTCAGGTCGAGTAGACCAAAGCGCTTGAGAGAACTCTGCTGAAGGAACTAGGCAAAATGGTACCGTAACTTCGGGAGAAGGTACGCTGTTGACGGTGATGGAACTTGCTTCCTGAGCTATTGACAGCCACAGAAACCAGGCCCCTGCAACTGTTTATTAAAAACATAGCACTCTGCAAACACGAAAGTGGACGTATAGGGTGTGATGCCTGCCCGGTGCTGGAAGGTTAATTGATGGGGTTAGCGTAAGCGAAGCTCTTGATCGAAGCCCCAGTAAACGGCGGCCGTAACTATAACGGTCCTAAGGTAGCGAAATTCCTTGTCGGGTAAGTTCCGACCTGCACGAATGGCATAATGATGGGGGCGCTGTCTCCAGCAGAGACTCAGTGAAATCGAATTCGCCGTGAAGATGCGGTGTACCCGCGGCTAGACGGAAAGACCCCGTGAACCTTTACTGCAGCTTGACATTGAACTTTGATCTTACTTGTGTAGGATAGGTGGGAGGCTTTGAAACCGAGACGCTAGTTTCGGTGGAGCCAATCTTGAAATACCACCCTGGTAATATTGAGGTTCTAACTCTGCTCCATAATCTGGAGCGAGGACCATGTCTGGTGGGTAGTTTGACTGGGGCGGTCTCCTCCTAAAGAGTAACGGAGGAGTACGAAGGTGCGCTCAGCGTGGTCGGAAATCACGCGTAGAGTATAAAGGCAAAAGCGCGCTTAACTGCGAGACCCACAAGTCGAGCAGGTACGAAAGTAGGTCTTAGTGATCCGGTGGTTCTGTATGGAAGGGCCATCGCTCAACGGATAAAAGGTACTCTGGGGATAACAGGCTGATACCGCCCAAGAGTTCATATCGACGGCGGTGTTTGGCACCTCGATGTCGGCTCATCTCATCCTGGGGCTGAAGCAGGTCCCAAGGGTATGGCTGTTCGCCATTTAAAGAGGTACGCGAGCTGGGTTTAGAACGTCGTGAGACAGTTCGGTCCCTATCTACCGTGGGCGTTGGAAATTTGAGAGGATCTGCTCCTAGTACGAGAGGACCAGAGTGGACGAACCTCTGGTGTACCGGTTGTGACGCCAGTCGCATCGCCGGGTAGCTATGTTCGGAAGGGATAACCGCTGAAAGCATCTAAGCGGGAAGCCTACCTCAAGATAAGATTTCCCTAGGAATTTATTCCTCTAAAGAGCCGTTGAAGACTACGACGTTGATAGGTTGGATGTGGAAGCATAGTGATATGTGAAGCTGACCAATACTAATTGCTCGTGAGGCTTGACTATACAACACCCAAACAGTTGTTGTATAAAGCTGAAATCGATTCAAAACCAAACAGTCAACACTGACTGATCTTGATTCAGAATACGCTAGAACTTATACTTTAACTCAAATAATCTGTTAATGAATTCTATTTGGTACGAAGTAAGGCATACATCATTTGATGTAAATAAGACCCGAATAAGTCCATAAACAGTTGTGCTGGCGACAATAGCAAGAGTGAACCACCTGATCCCTTCCCGAACTCAGAAGTGAAACCTCTTAGCGCTGATGGTAGTGTGGGGTTACCCATGTGAGAGTAAGTCATCGCCAGCTCATTAATTCAAAACACCCCCTTAGCTTAATGCCTAAGGGGGTGTTTTTTTATCAGGGGAAACAGAAGAAGTACTAAAGGGAAAGTAATAAATCCCGAGTAGATCGGGATTTATGCGAAAAATATCATTTAGGTATTTAGTTGCCTTTTCGCATGTTTGAATGCAGTTCTTAATCCTTCTTCTAGTGTTGGGTGATAGTAAGCTTGATCAAGTACATCATCTAGAGTTACACCTTGATGTATCATCCATGAAAGTAGATGTGCCATATGTTCGGCTGAGTCTACAAATAACTCAGCGCCTAAAAGTTTTTTTGTTGCTTTATCAACATAGATCTCAATAGCACCTTTATTTTTACCTAAAACAATTGCACGTCCTTGCTTTTCATAAGAAACAAAGCCAGTAATAAAGTCGATATTTTGAGTTTTTAATAGCTTATAGCTTTGGCCTGCTGTCGCCATTTCAGGTGAACTAAATACAATTCCGAGAGGTGTTAGTGTTTTAATATTTTTAACCTGTGGATAATTTAAACAATTATGAACAGCACCTCGAGCTTCATTTGCTGCTTCGTGCTGTAGAGGTGTAGTAGTTAATGCATCACCTGTAATAAATATAGGTAAATCAGTAAGTTGTTTAGTTTTTGAGTCGACTTCTAGATTCTTAATATCTTTAAATTTTTCTGAAATATTACTGAGGTTTAATGTACTTAAATAACTTCTACGCCCTGTTGCGATAAGTAAATAATCTACACTTATATTTTTAGATTCACCGAGTTCGCTAAATTGAATATTAATGCCATCTTTAGTTTTTTTCACTAAGTCGGGTAAAACTTCAAATTTAATATTAAGCTCTTCACTTAAGACTTTTTGTGCTAATTTTTGTAAGTTTGGACTTGTTAATGAGCCAACTCTAAGACTTCTTGCAAAAATGGTGGTTTCTACACCTAAACGATGCATTGCTTGAGCAAGTTCAATCGCAATGACTCCACTACCAATAACTGCTATCGATTTTGGAAGAGTTTCTAATTCGAAAATCTGATCGGATGTAATTAAGCGCTCACCTAGTTCATCTTTCCAGTTTTGGTCATAACTTGGTGTAGAACCAACAGCAATAATAAATGACTTTGCTTGATATTCTTTTTCATTCACTAGAACTGTATTGGTATTTTTAAAAGATGCTTTGCCTGAAACTTTGTGTTCATTGGGCCAATTGTCTACATCTTTAATGGTTGCTGTTGTAAAACGATCTCGTAGTTTTCGGACATGATTCATTACATTTGAAGTGTCAATATTTGCATTGACTTGTAAGGATACTTCTTCAGCATGTTGAATATCATATATTCGATTTGCTGTCGAAATAAGGACTTTACTTGGCATGCAACCGACTCGGGCACATGTCGTATCCCATGCTCCATCGTTAATAATTAGAATATTTTGTGTGAATTTGATAGCTTCTTTATATGCTGCAATACCTGCCGTTCCAGCACCGATAATAATGATGTCATACATAATGAATAAAATGTTTTGAATAGGCTGATCTTATTCATATCATATTTGGCAGCTAGAATTATGCTTATTTGTAAATAAAAACGGCAATGAATTGCCGTTTTTATTGCTGACTATATTGTTGTACCCATTGTAATTCCAACGGTAGGTTTAAGCTCCATAGAGCTACACCCAAAGAGAGATACAGAGCAAATAAGTACGATAAGAAGTTTATTCATGAAGTAAGCCTTGTGAATTTGCTTGATTGAATAATGTACTAGAGCGAGTTCCGCTACGGCAAACCATTAAAATTGGTTTTGGTAGTTCATTATAATATTTGGCAAATTCCTGAATGTCTGTTTGAGTAATTTTACCGCTCGTGACAGGTTGGTAAATTACGCTAACATGCTGACGTTCCGCAATTTCTCTTAATTCACTAACTTTAATGTTGTTTCCCTCTTCCTCATCTGGTCTATTTACAACAACAGATTTAAAACCTTGTTGCATAAGTTGACTAAATTTTTCGGAGGTCATTTGTCCCGTAACACTAACTTTATTGGTTAGTGATTTACTTAAATCATTTTCAGCAAAAATTGTGGTTGAAAAGCAAAAAAGTAAACAACAAAGGAGTCTTTTGAAGACCTGATTAGTCATCCAATAAATCCATTTGTTTTGCAAGTTGAAACAGATTATTTGAACGGTTGCCAGTACGACAGAACATTAGGATCGGTTTTGGTAATTCATTATAATGATTAGCAAATGTACGTACATCTAGCTCGGTGATTTGACCTGCTACAACAGGCTGATGAACATAATCTAAGCCAGCAGTGCGAGCAGCTTCTTCAATTTGAGCACTTGTTGGTTGATCTGGACCGCCTTCCATATCTGGACGATTATTAACAATCGATTTAAAGCCTTTTTCAACAACTTGAGATATGTGTTCTGGTGCAATTTGACCTGCAAATCCTACATTTTCACTCATTTCATTACTCCATAAGTTCATCAATACATTTTATACTTTATGATAGCATTATGATGAAAAAGGAACGTATTGTTCTTTTATTTTTAAGATAAGTTTTTATGCATATAGATAATTAAAACATTGCAATGGAGCGTATATGTTCGCTTATACCGTAGATCCCTTATATGTGAAAAGTGGGCAAGATGTCATTGCTGCGGACTTTTATCATCCTAAAAATATAGAAAAACCTCCTGTTATTGTTATGGCACATGGTTTGGCTGCTTTACGTCACTTTAAATTGGTTCAATTTGCTAAAAAATTTGCTCGATCAGGCTACGCAGTTGTTTTATTTGATTATCGATATTGGGGGGGAAGTACAGGACGCCCACGTGAATTAGTTTCTTTAAAAGCTCAGCTAGATGATTGGCGCACGATGATTTCCCATTTAAGTGAACGTCAGTCTATTGATGCAGAACGAATGGTTTTGTGGGGTGTAGGATTAAGTGGTGGCTATGTTTTATCTTTAGCTGCATCTTTACCAAATATTAAAGCGATCATTGCTCAAGTACCTTATGTGGATGGTGCGACAAGCGTTAAGCAATATCCACTACATCAATTACCCGCTGCTTTGAAAATTTCGACTCAAGATTATATGGGGGCTAAAGTCGGAATGTTACCTAAAACACTGCCAGTAATAGATACAACAGAATTTAGTTTTATGCCGTCAAATGATAGTTATGAAGGTTTTTTATCTATTTTAGATCTCGACTATTTTTGGAGTGGCGAGATTCCGGCAAGAGCCTTATTCAGCTTGATGCGCTATAGACCCATACAAGTTGTACGGCAAATTAAGATACCAGTTTTATTTATTGCAGCATTGCAAGATAGTGTTGTTCCTATAGAGTCTAGCCGTGAAACGGTTACAAATATTGCACCTTATGTTGAATATCATGAATGGAAGATGAAACATTATGATATTTTTCATGGAGAATGGTTTGAAAAAGCAATTTCAACTCAATTACAATTTCTACAACAGCATTTAGGAGTTCGTTAAATGATTATTGTATGCCCTGAATGTGGTGCAAAAAATAGAGTGGCTGAAGAAAATTTTTTCAAAAACCCTTCTTGTGGTCAGTGTCATAATGCATTAATTACACTAGCACCTATAGAATTAAATGAGCAAAATTTTAGTCATTTTATTAGCAATAGTGATTTGCCTGTATTTATTGATTTATGGGCAGAATGGTGTGGTCCTTGTAAAATGATGGCTCCGCACTTTGCACAAGTTGCAAAGCAGTATCCGAATGTAGTTTTTGCTAAAATTGATACTGAAGCAAATCCAAGATTAAGTGCTGCATTTAATATTCGTAGCATTCCAACCTTAGTTTTAATGAATAAAACCAACGAAATTGCTAGAATAAGTGGAGCACTTCGATCTACTGAGCTACAACAATGGTTAGATCAGCAGTTAGATGCCCATAAATAAACTCAATTTGGAGTGAACGTGTCAGATTCTCATGTAAAGCCTGAAGGTACTCTATCCCTTCAAACAATCGCAATGCCAGCAGATACTAACTGGAGTGGCGATGTATTTGGTGGTTGGATTGTGTCGCAAATGGATTTGGCTGGTGCGATTCATGCAGAGCGTTTTAGTAAAGGACGTTGTGCAACAATTTCAATTAATCAGATGACATTCCTTGTACCTGTAAAAGTAGGGGATGTGATTAGTTGTTACACCAAAATTTTAAAAGTAGGTAATACCTCAATTCAAATGCAAATTGAAGTTTGGGATAGCCACGATAGTTCACGTGAAGCAAAACGTGTCACGGAAGGTGTATTCACTTTTGTTGCTGTAGATGTAAAAGGCAATAAGCGTCAAATTCCTGAAGAAGTTAAGCTTAAACATGCTGAAACTCAGAATAATTAAAAAAAATCCCAGATTCATATCTGGGATTTTTTATTTTAAAGACTAGTTCTTTTTCAGCTGATCTTTAGAGATCCATGCCCAAAGCATTTCACATAGAATAGGCTCTTCATTACTTTCGTCTGTTACAGACACAGCCACTAAAGTTTCACCTTTAGTTGAGGTTTGCATAAGTTGTTGCTGATCAGCCGTTAATGTTGCGACAGCCGTCATAGCACCTTTAGTTGGGCGTTTAAAGTCAACTTTAAAGCTTTTAATGAGTACAATTGCTGTGTCAGGAACATTCATTGCAGTCACAAATCCTGTGGCTGTTTCAGCAATAAGTGCCATTGCACATGCATGAATTTGTCCAATATGATTTTGCATACCTTTGTGGTTTTCAATTTTAACGACCACTTTGTTGGCGTGCATTTCTAAATATTGAATTTTTGCCGTACCCACCATGGGAACGACTCGACCAAAAGCTCGACTCCACAACGTATTACGAATTCTTTTGGGGAATTTAGACGTTGTTTTTACAAGTTTAGATAAACGATTGGTCTGAGTCATAGTGTTCTCTTTGGGCAAACTCGCCTTAGTCTTTAAAATTATTGAACTGCAAAGGCACACCAAATTGCTGTTCTTTTAGGAACGCCATAATTTGCTGTAAGGTATCGCGTTTTTTATCTGTCACACGAATTTTATCGCCTTGAATAGAAGATTGCGCTTTAATGCCGCTTTCTTTAATGGCTTTATTAATTTTTTTTGCAGTATCAGAGTCAAGACCATCTTTCAGTTTAATCACTTGAATGATGTTTTTACCTGATGCTGTCATTTTTTGTGGATCAAGTGCTTGAATATCAACTTTACGTTTAAAGAAATGGTTTTCAAGCATGCTATAAACTTGCTCGCATTGGAAATCACTTTCTGTTGAAATTTTGATTTCTTTATTTTTTTCGCTTAGTTCAATAGAAACATCTTGACCACGGAAGTCGAAACGTGTTCCGATTTCCTTTTGAGTATTTTGAACTGCATGATTTACTTCAAAAATTTCTAATTCTGAAACAATATCAAAAGATGGCATAGTTTAGACCTTTACAAATGGAAAGAATATCTGAGATGCTAGGGATGTTTTCTTCATTTGCCAAGTGTTCTTTACAACAAAGGAGTGCACAATGATCCGTAAAATAGAAATTACTACATTTGAGTTCCCAAAAAACGCAATTATTTGGGATGTTCGCGATGCTAAGGCATACGCTGAAGCACACGTTAACGGTGCTGTAAATAAACCAATTAACGATTTATCAGCTGAAAGCCTTACTCAGGTAGCAACGGATCAACCGATTTATATTTTATGTGGTGGTGGTAGTAAAGCCCCTCGCGCTGCTGAACTACTTGATGGTTTTGATAGTCAGCGTGAATACATTGTTCTTATGGGGGGTACACGTGCAGCTCGTGATGCAGGTTTACCTTTGGTTGAGGGGGCTTAATCCCTTAACTTAAAAAAAGCGCCGAAAGGCGCTTTTTTATTGATTTAGAAGAGCAATTATTTAGTTAGGTTCTGAGCTTGATCATTTGCCTTAAAATAAGGTTTCTTTGCTTTTACTTTCTTTTGAAAACGAGTAGGACTCAATTTTTTGATTAGACTTGAAGGAACTGGACAAGCTTCACTTAAAATTTGAGAGATTAAAATTTCAGTGCAGAGAGGTGCAAATAGAAAACCTTTAGAACCTAATCCTGCAAAACTATAGATTTCATCTTCATTTTTCATTTTTCCAAGCACAGGAAAATAATCCTGACTTTGAGCACGTACAGAAGCTCTTCCTTGCCAACTTGAAATATCTGCTAAGTTTTCTGCATATTCAGGAAATACGCTGTGGATAAGTTCATAGTTATGAACATGATCTTCAAGTAGCACCTTATCATCATCACGATTCGGATAAAAAGAAGCCCCTAAAATGAGATGATCTGCATTTAACTGCATGCAATAACCACCATAACTATGTGCTTGAGTTAAGGCCAAAGGTTGGTTGCAATTGTTTACCCAACTGACTTGCCCCCGAATAGGTTTTAAAACAGGGTAATTTTCAAAGAAGTTTTGTGTTTCACGCGCAGTACAAACAATCACATGATCAGCCTGGATGAGGGTTTTATCTTCTTCAAATAACGTAACGAAATTTTCAGAGGGTTTGATTTGGCTGATTTGCGCTTGTTGAAATTCAATAAGTGGGTGTTGCAATATCGCGTCACGTAGTTGATGCGGTGAAACGGCACCTGCTTCCAATAAGTTTAAACTTGGAAACGTAGTTTTAAGTGGATGATCCGTTGCAGATTGTGCTTTTAAAATATTAGATGGATATTCATTAGATAATGCGAATAAATCTTCAGCATTTTTAAGCGCTAATTGATTGACTTGAATAGGACGAAAAGCTGTAAATTGCTTATAGTGGCGAATGGCGTGTTGCCAAGCCAAAGTCATTAAATGTTCCGAGCTTTGTTCAATTGGACATAGCTTTGGGTTGAGGAGGGCAAGAGGGTTGCCTGAACCGCCAGCTAAAGGCGCTGATTTGTCGTAAATAGCAACTTTATGTCCGCGCTGAGCAAATCCCCATGCTGTGCTTAAACCTGCTATTCCTGCGCCAATTATGGCGATTTGACGTTGTTGAAATGGTGTCTTTAACTTAGATGTAAATTTTTTTTGATTTAATTCTAAGTTTTCGAACTTTTGTTCTGAAACACATACATTTTCGAGTGATTCAGGTGCTGCCCAAATTGCTTTTAGCATTTCACGTTTATGACGGAAACCGCGTGGGCGAGAAATTGAAATACCATGTTGTTTTAAACCACGTTTCAAAACGCCTGCAACACTAAATGAAGAAAGAGTTGTTCCGATTGTTGAAAGGCGAACAATGTTATTTAAAACATTTTCTTCCCACAGATCTGGATTACACGACGGTGCGAAACCATCTAAAAACCAAGCATTCACATGATGAGTTTTTTCCATAGCAGGGAAAACATCATGTGCATCACCTAGCCATAAATCTAAAGAAAAGCGTTCTTCAGGAAATGACAAACGGTGACAGCCTGCAATTGGAAGTGGGTATTGCTCAATCAGTGATTTTGCAAGATGGCTTAACTCAGGCCATACATTTAAGGCACGAATTAAATCATCTTTTGTAAGTGGAAATTTTTCGACTGAAATTGCATGAAGATGGCTATTATTATTTGGACGAACTTGTTGCCAAAGTTGCCATAAAGCTAAAATATTTAGCCCAGTACCAAAGCCTGTTTCACCTACGCTAAAATATTCAAAATCTTGTAATTGTGCTAAACGCTCTGGCAAATCATTGCCGTTTAAGAACACATGGCGAGTTTCTAAAAGACCATTATCTTTTGAGAAATAAACATCACCAAATTGTTTAGAGACAGGAATATCAATGCCATCTACAAGTTGCCAATCGAGATCAGCAGTTTGAATTGCGTTAGACAAAACTCACACAACCTTTCATTGAAAATAAAAAGTTAGCTTACCACTGACGACGACGCTTCGCATATACATAACTTGCAATTAAGAAGCCTAATAGCACGCCAACAGCTAGTGTTGTTGCGCCATATAAAAACATTTGGGCACTACGTTCGCTTTGAAGTACTTGAACCTGAACACCTAAATTATCATTTTTTAACTGTAATTCTTGGTTTTGGGTTAAAGCATCTAAGTTTGCTTTTTCTAACTGCTGTAAACGTGTTGCTTGGTCATTCACTAATGCTTTGACTTTCGCTTCATGTAACACTTTATTTTTTGCAATTTGCTCGGCAGTAAGCTTTTTGTTCTCAATATCTTGCGGAGTATTTCCTATAATAGGATTACGCGTAGTCGTTGGTTTATTCGCAGGAATCGGTTGTAAAGGATTCTGTGCCACCGTAACCGCAGGCGTTGGAGCAGGAGCAGTTTGGGTAGGTGGTTCAACTGCCCAAGCAGTTGAACAAAGGAAAAAGAAACTTAATGCACTAGAAACAACGATACGCATATACCTTACCCTTTAGGAAATGCTTTATTGAAAGGTTTAACGTCAATATGACTATAAACACCTTCTTTTAAAAATGGTTCTTCAGCCAACCATGCATCAAGCGCTTCACGGCTGTCAAAATCGACAATAATAGTACTACCGTAAAAGCCCGCTTGAGGATTACTTGGATCTTTAGGCATAGCCCCAGCAACAATTAAACGACCTTCATCATCTAATTTTTGTAATCGCTCTAAATGTTGAGGGCGAGTGGCTAAGCGTTTTTCTACTGTACCTTCATTATCTGTACAGCTTACGACGAATAATGGCATGATTTAATCCGATTCTTCTAGCAAAATTGTTATTCAGAAGACTTAAAGTATTTTCGTAATACAATAAACTGAATAATAATAAAGGAAAACATCACAATCATGTCACCAAATGCAGTGAATTCACCCCAATATTTTCCATTTGCGAAAATAAAAGCAAAAAACACATGCAAAAATGACATCACAGCAAACATTGCAGCCCATGCGTAGTTTAAATTTTTCCAACCTTTTTCTGTTAAATTAAAAACAGGGCCAAATAAACGCTGAATAAGAGGCTTTTTGTCTTTCATAAAAAATGGTGAAAGTAAAAAAGCACCAGAGAAAACTAAATTGAGTAATGCTGCTTTAAGTTTGATGTAAAAATCATCTGAAAGCATAAGTGTAATGCCACCAAAAATAACCGTCATAAATAAGACAATCCATTGCTGTTTGTCTAAACGGAATTTCTGAATAAAAAACATTGCGCCATATACAACGAGCATTGAAAACATTAAACCTGTTGTTGCAACAAGAATATTATTATTATCTACACCACCAGCTGAACCAATAAATTGTAAGAGTGGATGCTCAGTATTTTTCGGGTCTACCGTTTTATATAAATAAAAGAAAATAATGAGTGGCACAAAGTCTAAAAGTGCTTTCATGTTAGAGTATCTGAATCTGATTAAATAATTGACATAGTATAAGTGATGCAAGGCATAGATTTACATACACATAGTAATATTTCTGATGGAACTTTGTCTCCAGAGCAACTTGTGCATGCAGCAATAGAGAAAGGGATTCATACTTTAGCGTTAACTGACCATGACACTATGGATGGCTTAAGCCTTGCTGAGCAAGCTATAGAAGGTAATGCGCTTAAAATTATTTCAGGGGTAGAAATTTCAAGCCAATGGTCACGACCTACAACAAAAAAAAGCTATGGTGTTCATGTGGTTGCGCTAAATATGCAAAACCTTGCACCTTTGCATGCATTACTCGAACAACAAAAAATAATTCGTGCCGAACGTGCTAAAAAGATTTGTGATTTACTCATTCCTTTAATTGGGGAAGATATTTATTTAGATGTTGTTGCTAAGGTCGATAATATTCCTGATCGTGTTACACGAACTCACATTGCAAAAACATTAGTTGAAAAAGGTTATGTAAGCCGTCCGCAGCAAGCTTTCGATAAATACATTAAAGAGGGTAAAAAAGCCTACGTAAAATTTGATGGTTTAGGCTTAGAAGAAACCATTGATGTGATTCATCAAAGTGGTGGTTTTGCTGTACTTGCCCATCCTACGCGTTACGATTTATCTGCAACCAATATTCGTTATTTAATCGAAATATTTGCCAAATTTGGTGGAGATGCTGTTGAGCTACCACCAGCAATAGAACCTGCATCTACTCGTCAAATGGTAGATCGCATGATTGCCGAATATAATTTGAAAGTTTCGGTTGGAAGTGATTTTCATGGTGACAATATGCCATGGATTAAACTTGGTAATATTCCACGCTTAAAAGAAGGGCAAATTGGAATTTGGGAAAGTTTTATTTAATTTCCCTTATTTAAGCATTCTCCCTGAGCTACATATAGCGCAGAGCAGGCACTCCCTCTCTTTTTAAGGGGGAGGAGTTGTAGTGGTCAACAAATATTGCTTGAGTTAGGGGGAAGTTAAAAGATTACAGTAAATTATGATCTTGCGCTTGAATAGGTGGCGGAGTCGGTTTTCCTAAAGTTCCTAAAAGTTCAATTTCAATTGTTCGCACCATCGCATCTAACGGTAAGTCATTACTTTGCGTACCAAATGGTTCTTCAATTTCAGAACTGAGCGCATCTAGCCCTAAAAATGTATACGCCAAAATACCCACTAAAAGTGGTGTAGCTAAACCTAATGTAGAACCCAAGCTAAACGGCAGCATAAAACAGAAGAAATAAACGGTTCGATTGAGCAAAACAGAGTAGGCAAAAGGCAATGGTGTCGTTGCAATACGATCACAACCTGTTTGAACTAAACTTAATTCTGTTACATGGTTATTCATTTGTGTGTAAATAATATCGGAAATTTCACCGTCTTTTTGAGCTTGCATCAATTCCCATTGAATAAGGCTTAAGGTGTATTGCGGTGCATTGACTTGCTGATATAGCTGCGTCAGTGCTTGTTGGCTCATCCCACTGGTTTCTACAAGTTCAGTTGGATTTGCTGTTTGATGACGAAGTCGATCTCGCAGGACATTTGCAAAGACAATAACATGTTGAATTACACGCTCACGACGACCTTGGCTAAGCATACGACAATCACGGTCAAAATGGCGCGCATTGGCAATGAGTAAGCCCCAAAGTTTACGAGCTTCCCACCAACGGTCATAACAAGCAGAGTTTTTAAAACCTAAAAAAATAGAGAGAACAACACCAATGAGCGTAAAACCTACAAGTGGTAATTCTGGAAAATTAAAGAAACCGATATAAGATAAACCACCCACGATCGTAGAAAGTAAAACAACAACACCTAAAGGAGGCAATACCTTAGGCAGAATAGTACCTTTCCATGAAAATAGAAGTTTAAATACGTTAGCCTGTTCTCGAATAATCATTTATTAGAATCATCACTATTTTGGGTTGATCTTCATGGCTTAGGCATGATTTGTCAATACGATTAACAAAGCTTAACCCGATGTTAGAAGATTTTGTTCAGCAAAAGAAAATGTACCATGAGGGGAAATAATGCAATGGTCAATTAGCTGTATTTCGACCATTTCACAAGCTTTCTTAATTTTTTGTGTCAGTATTAAATCGGCTGTAGAGGGTTGTGCTAAACCAAAAGGATGATTATGCGCTATGACAATAGATGTTGTGTTATGGCTAATAGAAAAACGCAGTAATTGATTAATTGATATTTCACAAGAATTAACAGAGCCATAAAATAATTTTTTAAAGGCGATTTTACGTAAATTGGCATCTAGGCATAAAACGGCAAAGACTTCTTGTACCTCACCTAAAAGTTCAAACTTTAGAAAATCGAGTAATAATTTCGAATTACTGAGTTCCAATTTTTCTTGCTTTAAGTGTTGAGAAATATAACGACGTCCTAATTCTTTAACTGCCATTAATTGTGCATACTTTGTATTTCCTATGCCATGGAAGCACTTAACATCATCTAAGGATGCATCTAATAAAGAGGTGATATCTCCAAAATGTTGAATTAATATTCTCGCTAATTCAACGGCAGAATGTTGCTGTGAACCTGAACGTAAAAAGATGGCAAGTAACTCCGCATCAGATAAGCTTGCAGCACCTTGTTGGATTAGACGCTCACGTGGTCGTTCTTGTTCAGGCCAATTTTTAATAGAAAAATTCATTGTTTTAAGACTTATTTATTATAAATTTAAGAAATTTTTCCAAGTCATATACTTGGGGAAGATAATATTTAATGATATTGTGAGCGCCACTGCAACAGGAAAGGTAAACTGTTCGTGAGTTTTGACCTCAGTGTAATTCCAAATAAAAATATTATTGTCGCTGTAACGGGCGGTATTGCTGCGTATAAAAGCGCTATTTTAGTTCGTCGTTTAAAAGATGCGGGTTTTAACATTCGTGTTGTGATGACTAAAGGTGCACAAGCTTTCATTACGCCTTTAACATTCCAAGCGCTGTCAGGAAATTCTGTTCACACTGAATTGTTAAATCCTGAAGCCGAAGCGGGAATGGGGCATATTGAATTAGCGCGTTGGGCAGATCTTATTCTTGTTGCCCCTGCATCTTGTGACACTTTGACAAAATTTGCTGCAGGTTTGGCAGATGACTTACTTTCTACATTGTATTTAGCAACTAAAGCGCCTGTTTGGGTTGCTCCTGCTATGAATCAACAAATGTGGGCAGCAAAAGCGACACAAAGAAACTTAAATACACTGGTGGAAGATGGCGTACACGTGATTATGCCTGATGCTGGTGCTCAAGCTTGCGGTGATGTGGGTTTGGGACGAATGCCTGAACCAGAAGATCTTGCATATCAAGTAATTCAATATTTCCATAAAGCACAGCGCACCATTGCTGAAAAGTTTGGTCAGTTGGCAGGCAAACATGTTGTGATTACCGCAGGACCAACTCGAGAGTCTATAGATCCTGTTCGCTATATTTCAAACCATAGTACAGGGAAAATGGGTTTTTCTTTGGCTGCAGCATGTTATGCAGCAGGTGCGAAAGTCACGCTTATTGCTGGACCTGTCAGTTTAGATACACCAAATGGTGTGCGCCGTATTAATGTGCAGTCTGCGGTACAAATGTTAGATACTAGTATGCAAATGCTCGAAGAAGGTTGTGATATTTTTATTGCAACAGCAGCCGTTGCAGATTATCGCGTAGCAGAAGTTGCAGAACATAAAATTAAAAAATCAGGTGATGAACTGAATGTTTCATTGGTAAAAAACCCTGATATTGTTGCAACTATTGCTCAGCAAGCTAAGCGTCCATTTATGGTTGGGTTTGCAGCAGAAACACGAAATGTTGAAGAATATGCAGCTGGAAAATTAGTTGCTAAAAAACTCGATATGATTGCATGCAATGATGTTTCTCGTGCAGATATTGGTTTTGCTTCGGATCAAAATGCGATGACGGTGTTTTTTGCAGAACATTATCAAATGCAAAAGCGTGATTTAGAAAAAGCATCTAAACAGGAAATTTCACAGCAATTGGTTGATGCAATTCACGATGCATTGAATCATGAACCTGAAGAAGATTTTTAATCTGAGATTTTAATTTTAAAATTATTTAGAAATAAAAAAGACCGCATATAGCGGTCTTTTTTTAGCTTTAAGCTTATGCTTTGCCTTCGGCAGCAGCAGCTTGAGCACGTTTCATATTTTCTTCAAACTCTGCATCGAAGTTGATTGGAGTAAGAAGTAATTGAGGGAAACTGCCTTTTGTAACCATGTCATTTACAGCTTCGCGTAAGAATGGGAACAAAATATTTGGGCAGTATGCACCAAGAATATATGGAAGACGTTCTTCTTCAACGGCATCAACTAAGAAAATACCAGATTGAGTTACGTCAACAATAAAAGCAGTTTCACCAGCATTTGTTGCTTGTACAATGACTTTCAAACCAACTTCAAAATGTGTGTCATCAATTTTTTCAGCAGAAGATGAAAGGTTGATGCTTAATTCAGGTTCCCACGCTTTCGTAAAAACTTGAGCGCCTGGAACTTCAAAAGAAATATCTTTAGTGTAAATACGTTCTAATGCTAATTGTGGTTGAGTTTCTTGTTCACTCATTATTGGATCCTTGATATTTCAAAGTTAGTTATAAAATTACGCGATTAAATGGTCTAATTTAGCTTCACGGTCTAGTGCGTAAAGTTGGTCAAAACCACCAATAAATTCATCTTCAATAAAAATTTGTGGAACAGTACGGTGATTCGTACGTTGCATCAACTCAATACGTGCTTCAGCAGGTTCTTGCGATAAATTAATTTCGTTGTATTCGATACCTTTACGCTCAAGAAGTTGTTTTGCACGAACGCAATAAGGACATGAGTTTGTTGAATAAATAGTCACTTTAGCCATGCTATTTCTCTCCTGAGTCGTAAATTATTTTGCTTTAATCAATGGTAAGCCTTGAGCTTTCCAATTGCTAATTCCACCATCTAAGCGGTAAGCATCTGCATGACCTACTTGTTGTAGTGCAGTACCTGCTACTTGACCTAAATTACAGATAAACACGATAGGGCGTTCAGCTGTTTTTAGCTCTTCAACATGACTTGTAATTTTGCTGTAAGGAATATTGCGGCTACCGCTGATATGACCTTCACGGAAATCTTTAGCGTCACGTAAATCTACCAACATCGCATTTTTAGCTTTCACTAAAATACCTAACGATTGCGGAGAGATCTTACGACCATTACGTTGACCTTCCAAAATGAAGAACAACACTACAAGTACAGCAAGTGTTCCAAATAAGAAGGGATGATTCCCCATAAACTCGAACCAACGTTCCACAAATCACCTAATTACAATTTAATATTGCCGAAGAGTATAGCCTATAAATATGGCGATCAAAATCGCATCTTCAAGGGCTATCGTTGAATAAAAGTTAATTTTTTTGCTGAGCTTCAGCAATTTCATCAATTAGACGTAAAAAACTGTCTAAACGACGAGGTAAAATTTCACCATTTTGTGCAGCTAAACGAAGCGCACATTGTTTTTCATGCTTATGTGTACAGTTTCTAAATTGGCAATAACCTAAAAGTTTATCAATTTCAGGAAAGCCTTCTTGAACTTTATCTGAGTCTAAATGCCATAAACCAAATTCACGAATTCCTGGTGAGTCAATGAGCGCAGCACCATCACCAAAGCCAATGAGGCGGGTAGATGTTGTTGTATGTTGACCTAAAGCGGAGTTTTCAGAAATGATATTGGTTTTTTGCGTTGCATCGGGAACAATCGTGTTAATAATCGAACTTTTACCAACACCCGATTGACCTACAAAAGCAACTGTTTCACCTGCTAAGCGTTCAGCAAGTTTAGACACATTATCCATAGATTGTGTAAGCATGACTTCATAGCCTAAATCTTGATATTCTTTCACCAAGTCTAGAATAGGGTCATTTTCTTTAAGTAAATCGGTTTTATTGAGTACCAATAATGCAGGAATTTTTGCATCTGCACAGGCTACTAAATAACGGTCGATTAAACCTGGCGCAGGTTCGGGAAGTGGTGCAAATACAATAACAATTAAACTAATATTTGCCGCAACTGGCTTCACTTTATGGTAACGATCTGGACGTGTTAGCAACGATTGGCGAGGATGGATAGCCGTAATAATACCCAAACCTGTAATCGGATCGGCTTGCCATTTTACACGGTCACCTGTAACCAATAATTCTAAGTTGGTACGTGTATGACAGCGCCAGATACTACCTAATTCAATCGGTTTCCAAAATGGTTCAGGTTCGCCATCTTTCACTGTTGGTTTTTCAGGATGTACGTCAGGGGTCGAGAGCGTTTGGACTTCAAGCTGTCGACCATAATGTTGAACAACAAGACCTTCTAAATCATTTGAAGTATCTAAATCTTCTTGACGTGTTTTATGTTGTTTCTCAATACGACGTTGTTGTTGCTCGGTTAAGCGTCGTTTACGAATTAAAGCCATTCATATCCTAAAAAACCATGAATCTAAGATGGCAAAATACCACGAAGAAGGGGGACAATTACAGCTATCATTCGAGAAATTTGCTACTATGTTGTTTTTAAGCCTAATAAGATTGCACATTTATGAGCAGCACACCTGATAGCCGATTAATTTGGATCGACCTTGAAATGACAGGTCTAGATACAGATAACGACCAAATTATTGAAATTGCGACTATTGTAACAGATGATAATTTAAATATTTTGGCAGAAGGTCCTGTTCTAGCAATTCACCAGTCGCCAATTCTGTTAAATGCAATGGATGAATGGAATACACGCCAACATGGTCAGTCTGGTTTAATTGAACGTGTACGCCGTAGTAAGTTAACGGCTCAAGATGCTGAACAGCAAACTTTAGAGTTTTTGAAAAAATGGGTAAATCCTAAAACATCGCCAATGTGTGGTAACTCAATTTGCCAAGATCGTCGATTCATGCATCGTTTAATGCCTGAATTAGAACAATTTTTCCATTACCGAAATTTAGATGTATCTTCTGTAAAAGAGTTAGCAAAGCGCTGGCGCCCAGAAATTATGGGTGGGTTGAAAAAGAATGCATCACACTTAGCCATGGATGATATTCGTGACTCTATTGCAGAACTTAAATATTACCGTGAATATTTCTTTATTATGAATAAAGACTAATGATTTATCATTGTTGTAGAAAAGAGGCCTATGCCTCTTTTTTATTGGCTGATGGTTAAAAATTGAGTATGATTTAAGCGAGTTACAAAAATTGTTTACGTTATTCATTCTGATGAAGGTGATAACGTATAAAATTGAATGATGAATTATAACAACGAGTTTTACTATGCAAAGTAATAACCCTATTTTATCTCGTGTTGAAATCCAACACGATTATTCTCAGCCGATGACCATTCAAGGCACAATTCAAAAGGCAACACTGCTTACTGTAGTTTCGGCAGTTGTGGGTGTGTCATTTTTCTTTTATGTTTTTATGACAGCTAATTTTTCACTTGCATATACAGGGGCAATGGTTGGTGCAATTGGTGGTTTAATTTTGGCTTTAATTGCAACATTTAAACCCAATACTGCACGTACTTTAGCTATTCCTTATGCTTTATTTGAAGGTGCTTTCTTAGGTGGTATTTCTGTTGTTTTTCAATTGAAATATCCAGGTGTACCTTTACAAGCATTATTGGCAACATTTGTGACTACTTTGGTGATGTTTGGGCTGTATAAATACAGAATTGTTCGCGCGACTGAAAAATTTAAATCTGTGGTGATGTCTGCATCTATTGCGATTGCCATTGTGTTTGTTGTGCAATTTGTTATGCGTATGGCTTTTGGTTCAAGTATTCCATTCTTATTTGAAACAAGCCCATTAGGTATTGGTTTTGCTGCATTTGTTGCAGTAATTGCATCTTTGAATTTAATTCTAGATTTTGACTTAATTGAAAATGGTGCGGCACAAGGTGCACCAAAAGCAATGGAATGGTTATCTGCAATTGCATTATTGGCAACATTGGTTTGGATGTACTACTCATTCTTACGTTTGTTAGGCATGCTCAATAGTGATGATTAATTTGACTATAAAAGTAAAACGCTCCTTATAAGGGGCGTTTTTTGTATTTAAAATTTATAGAATTGAAAAAAGATGCATTATGCAATTTAGTAATTTAAAAATTTTAGGCATTATGTGAACAGATTATATTAAGTGAGAATCTCATGGCACAAGGATTATTAGCAGGTAAACGCTTCCTTATTGCAGGTATTGCAAGCAAATTATCAATTGCATTTGGTATTGCTGAAGCGCTTCATCGTGAAGGCGCAGAGTTAGCATTTACTTATCCAAATGAAAAACTAAAAAAACGTGTAGATGATTTTGCTGCACAATTCGGTTCAACTTTGGTATTTCCTTGTGATGTAGGCGTTGATGCTGAAATTGACAATGCTTTTGCAGAGCTTGCAAAACATTGGGATGGTTTAGATGGCCTTGTGCATTCAATTGGCTTTGCACCAGCTCATACTTTAGATGGTGACTTCACAGACGTAACTGACCGTGATGGTTTTAAAGTTGCTCATGATATTAGTGCATATAGCTTTATTGCGATGGCACGTGCTGCGAAGCCTTTATTAGCGGCTCGTCAAGGTTGCTTGTTAACGCTCACTTATCAAGGTTCTGAGCGTGTTATGCCTAACTATAATGTTATGGGTATGGCAAAAGCATCTTTAGAAGCAGGCGTACGTTATTTGGCTTCAAGCTTAGGTGCTGAAGGTATTCGTGTAAATGCAATTTCAGCAGGTCCTATCCGTACACTTGCTGCTTCTGGTATTAAATCTTTCCGTAAAATGTTAGATATTAACGAGAAAGTTGCACCGCTTAAACGTAACGTCACTATTGAAGATGTTGGTAATGCAGCATTGTTCTTATGTTCACCTTGGGCAAATGGTATTACAGGTGAAATCCTTTATGTAGATGCTGGCTACAACACTGTAGGTATGAGCGCATCTATTATGGATGCAGAATAATTTTTTATTCTTCAGCTATAAAAAACGGTGCTTATGCACCGTTTTTTATTACTTTAAATTTATGGCAATTGCTTAATTGGGCTACCGCCTAAAGCTTGCATTAAAGTCACATAAGCGTTGTATTGGTTTTGTTTGGTTTGCACCAAAGATAAACGTGCCTCACGTGTGGTTTTCTGAGCATCAATTAAATTTTTCAATGCAATAGCACCATTTTTATAACGAACTTGAGTTAGATATTCTGCTTTTTCAGCCAGCTGAGCATTACGCTCTTGTAAGCTAACTTGCTTATCTAATTCATTACGTGCAGATAACGCATTTTCAACATCTGCAAATGCCTTATACATGGTTTGACGATATTGAGTGATACTTGTTTCATAATCAATATTGCTAATCGCCAAGTCCTTTTTCATATCGTTATATTGTAAAAATGGCAGACTCAAGTTTGCGCCAAGTGCCAAAGTTGGGTTTTGTAGAAGTTGCGTTAAAGATGTACTAGAACTCCCTAAATTACCCGTTAAGCTAATTGAAGGATAATAGCTGGCTTTTGTTGCATCTTTATTTGCTAAAGCTTTACGTAAACGAAGTTCAGTTGCTTTTAAATCAGGACGACGTGATAACAGCTCAGCGGGTAAACCTGCAGAAATTTGTGGTAAGTTAGACTGCGGTAATTTCTTAGGTTCATTAATATTTAATTGCTGAACAGGTATATTTAAAAGTACAGCCAAAGCGGTGCGCGTTTCTACTTTTTGCTGTTCAATTTGGCTTAGGCTTGCTTTTTGACTTTGAACGGCTTGTTCTGCAGTTGTTAAATCTAAACCAGAAACAGCACCTGCACGATATTGTGTTTGAACTAATTCATAGGTTCTTTGCGTACTTTCTAAATTTTGGCTTGCAACAGAAAAGCGCTCATTTAAGTAGCCCAATTGCCAATATAGTTCTGCTGTTGTCGCAATTAAGCTTTGAGCTGTCGCTTGTAAGTCTTGTTCAGATGCTAAAGCTTCCCAACGAGATGCTTCGGTTTGATTGGCAAGTTTTCCAAATAAATCCAACTCATAACTTACGCCAGCACTTAAAGACAATGCTTTGGCCGAATCGGTACCCGATTTTAGATCAAAATTGTGTCCTGTAGATGCACTAGAACTAACACGAATACCTTGTTTATCTTTAGCTAAACCTGCTTGTAAGTAAGCTTTTTGTAGATTTAAACCTGCAACAGCTAAATCACTATTTGCGTTAAGTACTTTATCTACTAGTTGATTTAACTGAGCATCACCAAACAATGTCCACCATTGGTCTGCATAAACATCTGCATGAATTTGTTTGCTTGAATCTTTTGCATTTTGAAAATGAGCAGGTGTTGAAACAGAAGGTTGTTGATATGGTGATTTTACTAAAGCCGTACAGCCTACCAATGAACTACTCAGAACCAAAGCACTTGCAAGCTTTGTTAAATGTGTTTGCATGATTGTTTCCTTATTCTCTAGAGAGTGCATCGACAGGGTTTAATTGCGCAGCATTTCGTGCAGGAATAAAACCAAACACAATACCAATTAAGCTTGAACATACAAAGGCTGCAACAATTGATGTTGTTGAATATGCCATTTGGAAGCTTCCACCAGCAAAATGCGTAATAAGCTGACCGATCCCTAAAGATAAAAGCACACCTAAAATACCACCCAAAATACAGACCAAAACTGCTTCAATAAGGAACTGTTGTAAAATGTCACTTTGACGTGCACCAACAGCCATACGTACCCCAATTTCTTGAGTTCGTTCTGTAACTGAAACAAGCATGATATTCATTACACCAATTCCCCCTACAACAAGTGAAATCACAGCAATTGCTGACACAAGTAAAGTCATGGTTTGTGTGGTTTGCTGAATAGTTTCACGAATACTGTCTGAGTTTTGGGTAAAGACATCTTGAGCGTCGTGACGTTGTTCAAGTAGGCTTAAAATGGCATTTTCAGCAGCTGAGCTTGGGTATTCATCTTTAATACGCACAATAATACTACGCACGTTAGATTGTCCAAGCATACGACTCATGACAGTTGAATAGGGTAAATATACATTGAGATTGTCAGAATTACCCATCATGCCTTGTTGAGCATCGACCACGCCAATAATGCGACTCGGTACGCTACCTAACAAGAGAACTTGTCCAAGAGGATTTGTGCCATCACTAAAGAATGTTTTTTCTGTATTGGTATCAATCACGACATCTTGAGCTTGTTCTGTAACGCTACTCTTATCGAATGCTTGACCAGATTTAAACGTCAAACCTTTTACGTAGAAATAGTCTGCACTAACTCCATTTACGGTCGCCGCTGCTTCGATATCTTTGAAGCGGGCAGTTACACTTGAATTTACGGATGGACTTACGCCATCTACATAAGGTTGATTTGCGAGGGCATCACCATCGGCAGGAATAAGGGTTTTTACTTGGGAGGTACGTGAATTATCACCAAAACCTCGACCTTGATAAACGGTGATGGTGTTTGTACCTAAGCTACTAATATTTTCTAAAATTTGCTTTTGTGAACCATTTCCTAAGGCAACTACAGATACTACAGAAGCAATACCAATAATAATCCCGAGCATGGTAAGAAATGTTCGCATACGGTGTGCATTCATGGCTAACAGAGCCATTCGGAATGCTTCACCTAAACGATCTGCAACAGAGCGCCAAGAGGGTGTTTTCTTTTGAGGTGTACGAACTAACGTTTGTTTTTCTAGAACTTCATCTTCTGAAATTTCAGGCGTATTAGGTTGATCGGAAATAATATTTCCATCACTAATTTCAATAATACGTGTGGCATTTTTAGCAACGTTATGATCGTGGGTTACCAATATGATGGTATGACCTTTGGCATTAAGTTCACGCAAAATACGCATCACTTCAATACCGCTATTCTTATCTAGAGCACCTGTTGGTTCATCGGCAAGAATAACATCTCCACCATTCATTAAGGCACGAGCAATTGATACACGTTGTTGCTGACCACCTGAAAGTTGACTTGGTCTATTTTGAGTTTTATCGGCTAGGCCTAAATCTGATAATAGTTGTTTGGCACGTGCTTGACGTTCAGTTGCATCGGCACCTGCATAAATAGATGGAACTTCGACATTGCCTGCTGCATTTAAATCCCCCAGCAAATGATAGCGCTGGAAAATAAAACCAAAATATTCACGACGTAATTGAGCAAGTTCATCGGGTTCTAGTTCGCGAGTTTCTCGTCCGCCAACTTTATAGCTGCCTTCGGTTGGCTGATCTAAACACCCTAAAATATTCATGAGTGTAGATTTACCAGAACCAGACTGACCTACAATGGCAACCAATTCTCCAGGGTAAATTTCTAAATTTACCCCTTTAAGAATCTGAACTGTTGTTTCACCAGCAGGGAATTCACGAGTCAGATTTTTGACCTCAAGTAGAGGCTTTAAATTTTGACTCATCATTACATTCTCATTCCAGGGCCACCGCTACGTTTAGCAGCGTTATTCGATGTATCAGAACCATCTGCAATAACAACTTTTTCACCGAGCTTCAAACCTCGTAAAACTTGCGCAGTCACTCGGTTGTTTAAACCAATTAAAACAGGTTGTGGTTTTGCAGTCCCATCGGCTTGTATAACACGTACCATCGCAATAGATGCTTTACCATTTTGAACTAATTGTTTTTCTGCCTCGGTAAGTTCTAAGCGTTTTGGTCGATCTGCATTTTCTTTATTTGTAGGCTTTTCAGTATTTGTAGTACTTTGACTACCTGAAACTTTACGTTGTGGGCGGTTTGATGCTTGAATGGCTGCGGCAGGAATAGTGAGCGCATTTTTTGCATCAGCTAAAATGATATATACCTGAGCGGTCATATCAATACGTAATTTGCCATCTTCATTGGGTACATCAAAGAGCGCATTGTAATAAACAGCCGAACTTGTAGATGACGATGACGTGTTGCTATCAGAGTTAATTGATTTTGGAGCAGGTTCCACTTGACGTAGTTTTGCGTAAATTTTCTTATCGCTATTCCCTAAAGTGGTAAAATAAACCGCTTGACCTTCTTCAACTTTCATCACATCTGCTTCGGAAATTTCAGCTTTAATGGTCATGGTGTCGAGCTTTGCAAGTTTCACAATAGTAGGTGCACTTTGGTTAGCATTCACGGTTTGACCTTCTTCCGTTACAATCGCAACAATGGTGCCATCCATAGGCGCAATAATTTGCGTATAACCTAAATCTTCCTTAGCTGTAGCCAGAGTTAAACGTGATTGTTCAATTTGAGCACTAATTGCCGTAATGTCTGCTTGTGCAGTTTTATAGCTTGCTAAAGCACTTTCAAGCTCTGCGCGAGAGGTTGCATCTTGAGCATACATTGCTTTTTGACGATTATACTCTGATTCAACTTTTGCTAAATTTGCCTGTTTTACTGCAAGTTGTGCTTGTTGATTTTTAATATTCGCTTCTGCAGTTTTTAAATCGTTTTCTTGGCGTACAGAGTCAATTTGTGCAATAAGTTGCCCTTGTTTAACTTGATCTCCAAGTTTAACGTACATTTTTTTAACTTGACCTGAAACCTGAGCCCCAACACTTACCATTTTTGTTGCTTCTAATACGCCAGTGGCGAGTACAGAATCTTCAATATCACCACGTGAAACATCAGCAGTAATAAATTGTGGTGTTTCTTGTTTAGGTTTTAAGAAATACCAAGCACTAAAGGCTAGTGCAAGGAAACAAACAGCAACAATAATGACTTTAGTCGGTTTTATTTTTGGCATGGTCATAAAATGAAGTTACAGAAAATTATTTTTAATTATAAGAGCGAATTAAGGATAAATAGTGAACTTTATTTAGTAAACAGAACTGATTCTTATTTATATTTAATAAATTTCATAACTTAAGATAGAAATAGTTTTTTACCGCATAAGCTTGCAATGGCTTGTTGAATAAGATGTTCAGGGTTTTCATGTCCCAAGCCTTTAATTGAAGAATCAATTCTTAATAAAAGTGATGGCCAAGTTAAAAAATCTTGTGGGTTTAAACGACGTAAAGCTTGCTGATAAGCACTGACTTTAGTTTTCCAGATGCCCAATTGTAATGCATTATGAGGCTGTTCAAAAAGTTGCATCAATAACCGCATTTCTTTGCTCAAGCTCCATAAAATCAGACTGTTTGGCTCACCTGAAGCAATTAAATATTGAAAAATTTTAATAGATTGAGCAAGGTCGCCTGCAAGTAGAGCATCACTTAAATCGAATGTGCTGTATCTAGATTGATCTTGTAAACATGCATATAAATGATCAATTTGAATAACTTCAGCATCTGCAAAAGTATCTCGCACACGCATTAAGCTATTTTTGGCAGCAAGTAAGTTATGTTCATGATGCTGTTCAAGCCATTGCCAGGCATCATTTGCAAGTTTTATTCCTAGTTTTTGTGCCTCAACAGCTAAAATTTGTTGGCGATCTTTAGGGTAGTTTGCAGTTAATGCGACATTCACACCATTGGCATCAATAAGCTGAAAAAAACTTGTTTTTAAGCTACTGCTATCTTGTTTGGGCATGACCACTAACAGTAGGTTTTGCTCATTATGTTGTAAATAGCTTTTGAGTTCTTTAATACCACTTGCATCGGGTTTAATGTTGCCATGAACTTCTATGGCAAGTTGATTGGAAAAAAGAGATAAGCTATTTAATGCATTAAATACAGTTTTCCAATCACTAACACTACTAATATCGTAGCGTTGGCGTTCAATTTCTTGTTTTTGCCAACTCGCTCTAAAAGCATCTATTAAGTTTTGTTCAAGTAGTGGTTCCTGACCATGTAGTACCCAAGCACCTCGAGCTTCATCTACGCGTTTTAGTGCTTGTAAATAGTCAAGTTTCATTACTTAAATCTCAAAAATTATTCAGCAGTTTTAGGTTGAACTACAAGTTTTTGTAAGCGGTTTGATGAAATTTGACGAGCAATCTGTTGCGCCACATCGTCTACAAGTACGTCAGATAAGTAGTCAAATTCTTGATCGCCAGTATTCACTGTTTCATCGTTATATTGGTAACTACGTGTTGCCATCACTGTACGGGGTTCTGTGAGTGGATTTCCTTGGGCATCATCAATACGGAAAGTTACGCTTAAACGAATAATATTTTCACGTAACTTACCAGCAAGATCTAGTTTACGAGGAGAGTATTCAAGTATATGTAATGAATATGCATCACTAGCATGACTGAGTTTTATACCAGCAGATGTCAGGTAAAGTGATAATTTTTCTTCTAAATTTCCTGAGTTTGGTGGTAAAACAATATTCATTTTTGAATAAGCAACAGGGACACTTGATGGGCTTGTGCCTTTTAAATGAAAGCCACAACCGACTAAGCCTGCACTTAGACCCAAAGTTAGTACAATTGCTGCAACACGTTGTCCTAAATACATGCCTTATCCTCTAATTTATATTCCAAATATATGGAAGAGTTTTTCTAAGTTTTGTTGATTGTAAAGTCAAAGCCCGTTGGCTGGCAACGGGCTTTGTTTGGGAATTGTGAAATCCTTTTAGTTCCCCCTCTTTTGTAAAGAGGGGTTGGGGGAGATTCTTTTTCTTGAATCCCTCCAGATCTCCCTTTCTTGCACTTCGGGCTAAAGCACTGCTTTAGCTCTCGCTCAGGGAGGCTTAAAGGATATTAAACCACCAAGTTTACTAATTTATTTGGAACAACAATTTCTTTCTTCGTTGGACCTGTCAAGAATTGTTGAACTTCAGGTAAAGCTTTTGCTTGAGCCAAAATGTCATCTTTAGATGCATCAACAGATACTTCTAATTTGCCACGAAGCTTACCGTTCACTTGAACCACGATCGTTTGCGTATTACGTGTTAATGCAGATTCATCCACAGTAGGGAATAAAGCGGTATTTAACTCGATACCAAACTCAGCCAATAATGTTTGGCTTAAATGAGGTGCAAATGGAGCAAGTAAAGTTAAAAGTGTAGTGATAGATTCACGTGCAACGGCAACGTCATTATCATCTTTTGCTTCAAACTTGTTGTTTGCATTAAGCAATTCCATCATCGCTGCAATGGCAGTGTTAAATGCGTGACGACGTTCGATGTCATCACCCACTTTTTGGATGGTTTCATGTGTTTTACGACGTAAGTCTTGTGCAGCAGTTGAAAGTGCAGCTTTGTCGATGGTTGCAGCTTGGTTGGCTTGTTCAAGGAAACCTGTTGCTAAACGCCATACACGTTTCAAGAAGCGGTTTGCACCTTCCACACCAGCATCAGACCATTCAAGTGATTGATCAGGTGGTGCAGCAAACATCATGAATACGCGTGCAGTATCTGCGCCGTATTGGTCAATAATAGATTGTGGGTCGATACCGTTGTTTTTCGATTTCGACATTTTCTCTTGACCGCCAACTACAACATCTTGACCATCTTCTTTGTATTTCGCAGAAGTGATACGACCTTTTTCGTCTTTTTCAAGTTCGATATCGGCAGGGTTGAACCATGTTTTCTTGCCTGAGTCTGCTTCACGGTAGTAAGTATCAGCAAGCACCATACCTTGTGTTAACAAGTTAGTGAATGGTTCGTTGCCTTGAACTACACCTTCATCACGCATCAATTTGTGGAAGAAGCGCGCGTATAACAAGTGCAGAATCGCGTGTTCAACACCACCGATGTATTGGTTTACAGGAAGCCAAGTTTGACCCGCTTCAGGTTTCACCATACCGCCAGTAAAGTCTGGAGATGCATAACGTGCATAGTACCAAGAAGATTCTACAAAGGTATCCAAAGTATCTGTTTCACGACGAGCATCGCCGTTACAGCTTGGACATTTCGTTTCATAGAACTCAGGCATTTTGTTCAGCGGATTACCTGAACCATCTGGAACCACGTCAGTTGGAAGTACAACAGGAAGTTGATCTTCAGGTACTGGCACTTGACCACATGTTGGACAGTTAATCATTGGAATTGGACAACCCCAATAACGCTGACGAGAAACACCCCAGTCACGTAAACGGAATTGAACTTTTGGATTTGCTAATTCTTGAGGCTCTAATTTCGCAAGCATAGCATCGTAAGCCTCAGAAATAGATAAACCGTCGAATTCGCCTGAATTCATCAGTTTACCTTCTTTAGCACCGTACCAATCTTGCCAGTTTGTCGCATCGTACTCACCGTCGCCTTCTTTAGCATTGTCGATGACTTGCGTAATTTGAAGACCAAACTTATTGGCAAATTCAAAGTCACGGTCATCGTGTGCAGGAACACCCATTACAGCGCCTGAACCGTATGACATAAGTACATAGTTTGCGATCCAAACAGGAACTTCTTCACCCGTAATTGGATGCTTAACAGAAAGACCAGTTGCCATGCCTTTTTTCTCGGCAGTTGCAAGATCTGCTTCTGCCACAGAACCCATACGACATTCTTCAATAAATGCTTTGAGTTCAGTATTATTTTCTGCCGCTTTAAGTGCGATTGGATGTTCTGCTGCAACTGCAACATAACTCACACCCATTAATGTATCAGGACGAGTGGTATAAACCGTTAACGCATCTGCATACACTTTAGGGCTTGCAGAAGGGAAGGTGACATCCATCCCTTGTGAGCGACCAATCCAGTTGCGCTGCATGGTCAGTACTTGTTGAGGCCAACCGTCTTTAAGCGTGTCTAAATCGTCTAATAATTCTTGTGCATAGTCTGTAATACGGAAGTAGTACATTGGAATATCACGTTTTTCAACCAAGGCACCTGAACGCCAACCGCGACCATTTTCAACTTGTTCGTTTGCAAGAACAGTTTGGTCAACTGGGTCCCAGTTTACTGTTGAAAGCTTACGGTAAATTAAGCCTTTTTTATAAAGTTGAACGAATAACCATTGTTCCCAGCGGTAATATTCAGGCGTACAGGTCGCAAATTCACGATCCCAATCGACTGCTAAACCTAATTTTTTAAGCTGATTACGCATGTAATCAATATTTTCAAAAGTCCATTTTGCAGGAGCAACTTGATGTGCAATTGCTGCATTTTCAGCAGGAAGACCGAAAGCATCCCAACCCATTGGTTGAAGAACTGTTTCACCTTTTAAACGGTGGAAACGGCTAATTACGTCACCAATCGTATAATTACGCACGTGACCCATGTGCAGTTTGCCACTTGGGTAAGGGAACATCGAGAGGATATAACGACGTGGACCTTCTACTGAGTCGGCAACTTTAAAGGCTTTGCGAGTTTCCCAGTCCTGTTGGACAGTAGGTTCAATCGCACTGGCTTGATATTCTGGGTCAATGTGAGTAGTCATAAACGTATACTATAAAAACAACGGTTAAAAAAGTTTGTTGCACAGCATAGCGCAAAATGCACCTAAAAGTGAATTTTGGCTATGTGATTCTTTAGGAAAAATTTACTTAACAGGTAGAATGCAAATGAATGTGGAGATATTCACTTGATGTTAAGTCATTAATTTATTTTAAAGGTTGTGCTGTTTCTGGTGCTGCTGGTACTTCAGATGGTGTATTTGTTGGTGCTTGCTCTTGGTTGTGAGTTGTATCGGGAGCAGCAGGTTCGGCTTGTGTTGGTGTTGTTGCTACAGTAGAAGTTTTTGTTCCAAAGGTTTCTATTCGACCTTGTTTTTTTGCATTTTTAGGAGGCGGCGTTGCTGTGTAGTGTGTAGAACCTTTAGCATCTACCCATTTATAATATTCACGTGCCATGGTCGATGTTGAACTAAAAGTGAACAGTAATGTTGAGCTTAATAAGCAAATATGGATTGTTGCTTTTTTCACGGTGTATTTCCCCAAAAAAACAGAAATTAACTTAATTCTGTATTCTAACAAAGCTAAAAAAAATAATATATTTTTGATTGTTTATTATTCACTAAAATTTAAGTTTAAGTGTAATTTTAAGTTGTTTGAAGCTGGTTTATAGGATTGGTAAATATAAAGATTTGCTTTGTATTTACACAAATTGCATAAAAAACTTTCTTTTAAATAAATTAATTCATTCTTTATTTTTATATTTTAAATATGAAAAAATTATAAGTGAAAATATTTAAATTTTTAAATATCAGTGTTTTATATTTATTTTGATGGTGTTTTTTGTAGTGTAATTAAAATTATAAAGTCGAAAGATAGAACTCTTTATCTATATTGCAGAAAAAGCTAATTTTAAAACTTGACAAGACTAGTTTAAACAACAAAAATGCAGTCTAGTTTTACATGCCTTAAATCGATCACCCTTCGAATAAGTGTCATTTCATGCAATGGACAACTTCTCTAGCCGAGAAGCTGAACAAAATGAAAAAAATGTGTTTATCCCAACATGTTTTAGATCTCGTATTGCACAAACAATAATCAGATCAGAAATTTTTCCTATTGCCATGAAAACTATGAAATATGTGTGCTATAACAGTGCAGACAATTAATGAATTAAACATTGCAAATGCCTCCCATTCTGCAATGAAAAAAGATTAGGGTGAATTACGTTGGAACTTTTATCTGGTGGTGAAATGCTCGTTCGCGCTTTGGCGGACGAAGGCGTTGAGCATGTATTTGGGTACCCAGGCGGCGCGGTTTTACATATTTATGACGCGTTCTTTCAACAAGAAAAAATCAATCATTACTTAGTACGCCACGAGCAAGCTGCTGGTCATATGGCAGATGCATACTCGCGTGTTACAGGTAAAACTGGTGTGGTTCTTGTAACTTCAGGCCCAGGCGCAACAAATACAGTAACCCCAATTGCAACAGCTTACATGGACTCAATCCCAATGGTGATTTTGTCTGGTCAAGTTGCATCACATCTTATTGGCGAAGATGCATTCCAAGAAACAGATATGGTGGGTATTTCACGCCCAATCGTAAAACATAGTTTCCAAGTGCGTCACGCAAGTGAAATTCCTGCAATTATTAAAAAAGCATTTTATATCGCATCTTCAGGTCGTCCAGGTCCTGTAGTTGTTGATATTCCAAAAGATGTGACAAATCCTGCTGAAAAATTTGCTTACGAATACCCTGAAAAAGTGAAGATGCGTTCGTATCAACCACCACATCGTGGTCACTCAGGTCAAATCCGTAAGGCAATTGATGAGCTTTTACATGCTAAACGACCTGTAATTTATTCAGGTGGTGGTGTTGTACAAGGCAATGCTTCTGAACAATTGACAGAGCTTGCTCATGTACTTGGTTTTCCAGTAACAAATACCTTAATGGGCTTGGGTGCATTCCCAGGTGATGACCCTCAGTTTGTGGGTATGTTGGGTATGCATGGTACTTATGAAGCCAATATGACCATGCATAATGCAGACGTAATTTTAGCAATTGGCGCGCGTTTCGATGACCGCGTAACAAACAATCCTGCTAAGTTCTGTCCTAATGCCAAAATTATTCACATTGATATCGACCCAGCTGCGATTTCAAAAACCATTATGGCGCACATTCCTATTGTAGGTGCGGTAGAGCCAGTTCTTACTGAAATGTTGGCTCAGTTGAAACAATTGAATGTTTCAAAACCAAACCCAGAGGCAATTGCAGCTTGGTGGTCACAAATTAATGAATGGCGCAAAGTTCACGGCTTAAGATATACAGATCTTCCGAATGGTGAAATGCGTCCACAGCAAGTTGTAGCTGCACTCGATAAAGTAACAAATGGTGAAGCCATTATTACTTCTGATGTTGGTCAACACCAAATGTTTGGCGCGCTTTACTACCGTTACAAACGTCCACGTCAATGGATCAACTCTGGTGGCTTAGGCACAATGGGTGTTGGTTTGCCGTATGCAATGGCTGCAAAACTTGCATTCCCAGATCAACAAGTGGTTTGTATTACGGGTGAAGCATCTATTCAGATGTGTATCCAAGAACTTTCTACATGTAAGCAATATGGCTTAAATGTAAAAATCTTATGCTTGAATAACCGTGCATTGGGTATGGTTAAACAATGGCAAGACATGAACTACGAAGGTCGTCATTCAAGTTCTTATGTTGAATCGTTACCTGACTTTTCAAAGCTTATGGAAGCTTATGGTCATGTGGGTATTCAAATTGATCATGCAGATGAACTTGAATCTAAACTTGCTGAAGCGATGGCAATTAACGACAAATGTGTGTTCATTAATGTAATGGTTAACCGTACTGAACATGTATATCCAATGTTAATTGCGGGTCAATCTTTGGAAGATATGTGGTTAGCTAAAGGGGAGCGTACGAAATGAGACATATAATTTCTGTACTCGTTGAAAACGAATCTGGTGCGCTTTCTCGTTTGGTTGGTTTGTTTTCTCAACGTGGTTATAACATTGAGACTTTAAACGTAGCACCAACAGAAGACCCAACACTTTCGCGTTTAACACTCACAACCTATGGTGATGATCATAAGATCGAACAAATCACTAAGCAATTGAACAAACTTGTTGAAGTTGTAAAGGTTGTAGATTTATCTGAAGGTGCACACATTGAGCGTGAACTTATGCTCATTAAAGTAAAAGCTTTGGGTGCTGCACGTGATGAAATTAAACGCACAGCAGATATTTTCCGTGCACAAGTAGTAGATGTAACACCAACCACGTACACCATTCAAATTGCGGGTACAACTGAAAAAGTAGATGGTTTTATTGATGCGTTAGCAGAAAACACCATTTTAGAAGTTGTGCGTTCAGGTGTATCGGGTATCGCACGTGGCGAAAAAGTTTTAAGTATTTAATTTTTAATTAACAAATTCTCTCTCCTGAAAGGGAGAGAACTGAACCAAGTGAATACAAATATCTCAAGGTTCTGTTAAAGGAAGCAAAAAGCATTTAAGCGGAGACAGCAATGCAAATTTTTTATGATAAAGACACAGACTTATCTATCATCCAAGGTAAAAAAGTAGCAATTATTGGTTACGGTTCACAAGGTCACGCTCACGCGCTTAACCTTAAAGATTCTGGTGTAGACGTAACTGTAGGCTTACGTGCTAACTCTACTTCTTGGAAAAAAGCTGAAAATTCTGGTCTTAAAGTTGCTGAAGTTGCTGCTGCTGTAGCGCAAGCTGACGTAGTTATGATCTTAACTCCGGATGAATTCCAATCTCAACTTTACCGTGACGAAATTGAACCAAACATCAAGCAAGGCGCTACTTTAGCATTTGCTCATGGTTTCTCTATTCTTTACAACCAAGTTGTTCCACGCGCTGACTTAGACGTAATCATGGTTGCTCCAAAAGCTCCTGGTCACACAGTACGTTCTGAATACCAACGTGGTTCAGGTGTTCCTGACTTAATCGCTATTCACCAAGATGCTTCTGGTAATGCACGTAACGTAGCACTTTCTTATGCTTCAGGCGTTGGTGGTGGTCGTACTGGTATCATCGAAACTTCATTCCGTGAAGAAACTGAAACTGACCTTTTTGGTGAGCAAGCAGTTCTTTGTGGTGGTGCTGTAGAATTAGTTAAAATGGGCTTCGAAACTTTAGTTGAAGCTGGTTATGCGCCTGAAATGGCTTACTTCGAATGTCTACACGAACTTAAATTGATCGTTGACTTAATGTTCGAAGGTGGTATCGCGGACATGAACTACTCAGTATCTAACAATGCTGAATATGGCGAATATGTAACGGGTACTGAAGTAATTAACGAACAATCTCGTGAAGCTATGCGTAATGCACTTAAACGTATTCAATCTGGCGAATACGCGAAAATGTTCATTAGCGAAGGTGCTTTAAACTATCCTTCTATGACTGCTCGTCGTCGTCAAAATGCTGCTCATGGTATTGAAGTAACTGGTAATAAGTTACGTGCGATGATGCCTTGGATTCAAGCGAACAAAATCGTTGATAAAGAGAAAAACTAATTTCTTGAATCAATTGATTTGAATGCGAAAACCCACTCAACTTGAGTGGGTTTTTTACATGAAGCGTTACGTGCTTTACGCTTCATTCAAAACAGCGTTTTGTTCTCCTTGCGCTTCACTCAGAACAGTGTTCTGAGCTTGCTCATACATTGGACTCAAACAAACAAAATTGTTGATAAAGAAAAGAACTAAGTTCTTTATTTAGCTGATTTTTATGCTATAAAAAGCCCTGCACTAGAGGTTTTTTGGAGTGGATATGGTACAGCCATTAACTGAGATACAGAAAAATAGGTTGAAGATTCTTGAGCCTAAATTGGATAGGGCTATATCTGAGCAAAATTTAAAGTTTGCTAAAGAAATTGTGTTAGATCTACAGTCCGTTTTAAGACCAACAAAACATTTTGTAAGATTAGTACAGTCAAAGAATAAATTATGCGAACTCGCCATTGAGTTGGGTGAGTTTGATTCGGTTTTAAAAATATTGGAATCTAATATTCAAGTATTAAAACCCAAAACAAGAATTTATATAGAAACTATTTCTTTGTTGGCTATTTACTATCTAAGATTGAAAGATGTAGAAAAAGCTAAAAAATATATAAAAGAAGTACTAGAAAATCATACTGTAATTAAAACAGAAAGAACTAGAAAGGTTTTTCAAAGTGAAATTATTGATCGATTTAATCAAGAAGTTGCAATTGCAACATTGACAGGGTTTCACGATTTTACTGTTGATCAAGATGAGGTTGAAAAAGAGGCTATACGTATTATTCAGACTTTAACAAATGATGAGATTTATGAGGAGATAGGTAAGTTTTCACCACAATCAACAAAAGACTTAATTTATATTGTACATGATTACTCATTAAAGCAGCTACCATTTACTCAGCGAGCGATGTTACCTAGTCCTGACCAGAAAATTAAAGATAAAGAGGTAGGAATTACTGTTTATGAGGCAGTAAAAAGGGTTTTGTATAATTCTATGTGTAATCCAGAAAGTGAAATATATAAAGCTTGGTATTCTAATGGTTTACAAATGTTTCTCAGTAAAAAATATATTGTTGCAACAGTTTTGAGCTCACTTACTGCAATAGGTTTTGGTGCAACGATGATAATTGCTTCATTGGTTGCATTAATTACTAAGTTCGGGATCGAAGTATATTGTGAGAAAAATAAACCTATTTATATTTCTAAAATTAGAGAGCTTTAGTTTATTTAAATAAATTAGACTTTCTATGTGCTTTATAATATTCGCATTTAAGCTATCATCAAACTGTCATACATTCTATCTATGCTAACTAAAACTAAATAAAGCATAGATAGGTGTGGCAATGACAACAATAGACACAGCCTTATTAAAACAACCCATAATTTTCGAAAAAAATCATTTTTACTTTAAAAAGAAAGAACGCATTTCTATTACGCATCCATTTTTAGAAGACTTAGTTCGTCCACGCTTAAGAATCGTAATTGTCACAGAAACTTGGCCACCAGAAATAAACGGTGTAGCACTATCACTTTTACAACTCTGTAAGGGCTTACAAAAACAAGGTCACAAAATACTACTCATAAGACCTGAACAAAAAAAATCATGTGAAGACTTTCAGCCAAATAAAGAATGCGTGGTAAAAGCACAAAGTATTCCTAAATATCCACATCTACAATTTGGTTGGCCACAACTCAACAAAGTATCGAAAGCAATAGATAGCTTTGCGCCAAATGTGGTTCATATTGTGACAGAGGGTCCTTTGGGTTTTACTGCATTACGCGTAGCAAAAGCCAAGAAACTTCCAATATCAAGTGGCTTTCATTCCTCCTTTCAAGACTTCAGTCGATTCTTCGATTTAGCATTCTTACTCAAGCCGATTCAACACTATTTACGCTGGTTTCATAACAATACCAATGTGACTTGCGTACCTAGTGTAGACACAGAAAAAGCACTAAAAGAATTTGGTGTGAAATGTCCGCTGGTTGTTGTAGGACGGGGAGTGGACACAATTCGCTTCTCACCAGAGTTTCGATCTGCGCAGCTTCGTAAAAAATGGGGTGCAGATGATAAAACAAGAGTTCTACTTTCTGTGGGGCGCTTATCTCCCGAAAAAGAAACAGAAGTCGCAATTCATGCATTTCAAAATATGAAAAAGTCAGAAAAATATCCATCAAAATTGATTGTGGTGGGAGATGGACCCGACAGGTTGAGGCTTGAATCACTATGTAGCTGTGATGATGTGATTTTCACAGGAAGTTTAAGTGGAAGACAGCTTTCAGAAGCTTATGCAAGTGCAGATGTCTTTATTTTTCCAAGCCAAGTGGAAACATTTGGCAATGTAGTGCTTGAGGCACTTGCAAGTGGTCTACCCGTAATTGCATACGATTATGCTTGTGCTCACTTGCATGTTTCACATGGAGCAAGCGGGTGGTTGTCTGCGTTAGGGAAGTCTGTCGATTTATTCAAATATGTGCAAAATCTTCCATCACGCCAAGAGCTAGAGGAGATGGGAGTATATGCAAGAAAAGTTGTTCAAAATATAGGTTGGAATCATCCTGTTCAGCAGTTTGAGCAGGCTTTATATGCTGTGGTGAAGGAGACGCAAATGACGTCCTAATTTTTAAGCCAAGGCTTAAAGGAGAAATAAAATGAATTTTAAATATGTAAAAATAAGAATGTTAGATTTAGATTTAAAAGGCTGTTTGTATTTAAATCAATTTTCCCACACACAAAATATTGCATTGTTTTTTAAAATTATTAGTAAGTTAGGGGATGGTGTATTTTGGTATGTTATGGTTTTTGCGATGTGGATATTGCAAGGTCTTCAATATAGTTTACAAGTGCTTTATTTAGTATTGGGTGCTTCAGTTGGAACGCTAATTTATAAAGGACTTAAAAATAAAACAGTACGTCCTAGACCCTATCAAGTGCATCAAGTCATTCGCTTGGGTGAGCGACCTCTTGATCATTTTAGCTTTCCATCTGGTCATACTCTGCATGCTGTTATGGCAACGACTTTGTTGGGATATATCCAGCCAATCCTCTTAATTTTAATGTTGCCATTTACTATCTTAGTTGCTTTATCTCGTATGATTTTAGGATTGCATTACCCTACAGATGTTATTGTGGGGGCATTCATTGGCGCAGGTGTTGCGAGTGCGGTTGTTGCTGTGGCGCCAATAGTTGGTGTGATGCTTTGATCAGAGCGAGTCAAAGTTCGTTTCTATTGATGTAAAGTGTGCGTGAATTTTGTTTGCATGAAGATGAATAAAAATGATGAAAGCACGTACTGATGTTTAGAAACTTTGATAAAATAAAAAAATATTTTGCGCTTTAGGAACATCCATGGGTTTACGTTGGACAGATACTATAGACATCGCGATTGAGCTTTATGAAGCACATCCAGATGTTGATCCACAGTGGATTCGTTTTACTGATTTACATGCTTGGGTATGTGCATTGCCGCAATTTAGCGATGACCCAACAAAATCGACTGAAGGTTTGTTAGAAGCGATTCAAATGGCTTGGATTGACGAAGCAAGTTGATTTTCACAGTAAAAATCAAATTATTTACATATCAAAATCGGAAAAAAGCACATTATTCGGTATAATGCGCCAAAATTTCGTGTCTACATCGACTTAAGGAGCCTATCATGGCTATTGAACGTACATTATCTATCGTTAAACCAGATGCAGTTGCTAAAAACAACATTGGTGACATCTTTGCTCGTTTCGAGAAAGCTGGTCTTCAAATTGTTGCAACTAAAATGAAACACTTGACTCAAGCTGAAGCTGAAGGCTTCTACGCTGAGCACAAAGAACGTGGTTTCTTTGCTGACTTAGTTGCTTTCATGACTTCTGGTCCAGTTGTTGTTTCAGTTCTTGAAGGCGAAAACGCTGTTCTTGCTCACCGTGACATCCTTGGCGCGACTAACCCTAAAGAAGCTGCTGCTGGTACTATCCGTGCAGATTTCGCTGTAAGCATCGACGAAAATGCTGCTCACGGTTCTGACTCTGTAGCATCTGCTGATCGTGAAGTTAACTACTTCTTCGCTCAAACTGAGATTGCTCCACGTACTCGTTAATTCGCAGTATTCAAACCAGATAAGTGTTATTATACTTATCTGGTTTTTTTATTCTCTGAATAAAGCTTTGCTCACTTATTGAGCTTCTCCTTTCATCTTTAGATATAGCTTAGGTAATACACACATGAGTACTGAAGTCGTCGCTACATCAGCAATTTCTGATGCACAGCAACAATCTCCATCCGCTCCGGCGCAGGAAAAAGTGAACCTACTTGGCATGTCACGTCCACAAATGGAAAAGTTTTTCGAAGAAATTGGCGAGAAAAAATTCCGTGCAGGACAGGTGATGAAGTGGATTCATCAATTTTTTGTTACAGATTTTGCAGAAATGACTAATATTTCTGGGAAGTTACGTGAAAAATTAGAAAAAATTTGTTTTATTGAAGCACCAGAAGTTGTACATAAAAATTATTCTAAAGATGGTACGCGTAAATGGGTGTTCCGTGTAGGTGATGGTGCGGGTTCATTGGTTGAAACTGTACTTATTCCAGCGGAAGATAAAACAGGCGCACGTAAAACTTTGTGTATTTCATCTCAAGTAGGGTGTGCACTAGATTGTTCATTCTGTTCTACAGGTAAACAAGGTTTTCAACGCGACTTAAGCCAAGCTGAAATTATTGGTCAGCTTTGGATGGCAAACTATTCATATATGGAAGATGTGCCTGTTCTTGAGCGTGAGCGTTCGGTGACAAATGTTGTAATGATGGGAATGGGTGAGCCGCTTCTTAATTACGATGCTGTACTTAATTCAATGCGTATTATGCTTGATGACTTTGCGTATGGAATGTCTAAACGTCGTGTAACTTTATCAACTTCAGGTGTTGTGCCTAAAATTGATCAACTTGCAAAAGATATTGATGTTGCGCTAGCAATTTCATTACATGCACCAAATGACGAATTGCGTAACGAACTTGTACCAATTAATAAAAAATATCCATTAGAGCAATTGATCGCTGCATGTCAGCGTTATATTACTAAAGATGGGAACGAAAGTTCTCGTAAGCACGTTACCATCGAATATGTTATGTTGGATGGCGTGAACGATAGTTTGGCTCATGCTCATGAAATGATTAAGTTATTGAAAAATTTACCAAGCAAAATTAACTTGATTCCATTTAATCCATTTCCACATGCACCTTATGATCGCTCAAGTAGAAATAAAATTATTTCTTTCCAAAAAGCTTTGTCTGATGCAGGATTTGTGTGTACGATTCGTCAGACGCGTGGTGATGATATTGATGCTGCTTGTGGTCAGTTGGTGGGGCAAGTTGCAGACAGAACACGCCGTGCAGAGCAGTGGAAAAAGAAAGTTGCAGCGCAAAACGAAATTATACGCTCGCAAGGATAAATACATAGGGGAAAACAATTGCGTAAACCGAGTCTGAAAATCTTTATCTCATCTTTACTTATGGGTTCGACTTTTTTGGTTGTCGGTTGTCAGACAGTATCTGATCGCAAAGTTGACCCTAAAAAAGCGGTACAAGCAAGAACACAGTTGGCTGCTGAATATATTCGAACTAGTGATTATGATGCAGCTAAACGTGAATTAGACCAAGCAATGGAACTTGATTCGCGTGACCCTCTCGCAAATATGATGATGGGAGTGTTGTTGCAGCGTGAAGGCAGTCCCCAGAATGTAGAAAAGGCAGACCGCTATTTTAAAGCAGCGATTTCTGCTGATTCTAAAAATGCACAAGCGCGTAACAACTATGGTACTTATTTGTACCAAATTGGGCGTTATAATGAGGCTTTAACGCAATTTCATATTGCAGGTGCAACACTTGGTTACGATCAGCGTTATACTGCATTAGAAAGTGCTGGGCGTATTTATTTAAAGCTCAATGATATCGAAAATGCTGAAAAAAGCTTTAATCAGGCTTTAAAGATTAATCGTAAGTCATATGTTTCAATGGTTGAGCTCGCAGAGATCTACTATTTAAGGCAAGATATTCCTGCCGCAACTAAATTTTATGATGATTCTGTAAACTTAGTTGGGCAAAATAATCAAAATGCACGTGCATTGTGGGTGGGTATTCGACTTGCGCGCGCAAATGGTAATCCTATGCAAACGCAGATTCTTGTGAATCAATTACGCGCTTTGTATCCGGATAGTCCTGAATACCAACGCTATTTGCAATTACAGTACAGTACTGAGGTCGTATGGAAGTAAATCCTAATTCACAGCAACCAACAGGTTCAATTGCCACACCAAATGCATTAGGAAATGTACAGCGTCCGGGTGAGTACCTTCGTCAAATTCGTCTGAATCAAAAAAAAGAGCTTTCAGATGTTGCGGCTGAACTTAAGATCTCAGTAAAAACCCTTACCGCTTTAGAAAAAGATGAATATACATCTTTACCTGAAGCAACGTTTATTAAAGGTTATTATCGTACTTATGCAAAATATTTAAATGTTGATGCAACAGCAGTCATTCAACGTTTTGATGAAATTTATACCAATGATACGGGCTTACTTCCAAATCACGCATTAAATAATTCACCTATTAAATTTATGGGTAAATTGCCTGGCTCAAATAGCGAACGTAATCGTAAATGGTTAAAACGCTTTGCATTGCTTGTGCTGGTTATTGTTGTTATTTGGGGCTTGGTTGCAGTTGTTCAAAACTTCTCGAAATCGGACACGACAAATCAGCAGGAACTTAACACAGTAGAACAATCTGATGTTCAAGTATTAACAATGAATGATTCAGCTGTTATGTCTGGTGATCAATTAGTTTTGAAATTTAGTCGCCCGACATCAGTACATATTGTTGACTCTACAAATAAAGTTCTTGCAACAGGTCGTCAATCATCTGAACTTGCACTTCAGGGCGAAACACCATTTCAAATTCGTTTGGATGATGCAGCAGCCGTATCATTAAGTTTGAATAATGAAGATATTTCATTGTCGCCATATACAGTGAACGGAAAAGCTGAATTCCGTTTATCGCGTTAATGGGTTGAGAGTAGAGCGAAATAATGATTGTAAATCCAATTAAACGCCGTCCCACTCGCAAAATTCGAGTTGGTTCTGTTTATGTTGGTGGTGATGCGCCAATTAGCATCCAAAGTATGACCAATACAGAAACATGTGATGTAGATGCAACAGTTGCACAAATTCAACGTTGTGTAGATGTAGGTGCAGACATCATGCGTGTTTCTGTACCATCTATGGAAGCAGCCGAAGCATTTGGTGAAATTCGTAAGCGTGTAAATGTACCTTTGGTTGCAGATATTCACTTCGATTATAAAATTGCACTTGCTGTTGCAGATTTTGGTGCAGATTGCTTGCGTATTAACCCAGGCAATATTGGGTCTGAAGCGAAGATTCGTGAAGTTGTTGCGGCTGCACGCCATAACGATATTTCAATGCGAATTGGTGTAAATGCAGGTTCACTCGAAAAAGATATTCAAAAGAAATATGGTGAGCCAACAGGTCAAGCATTACTTGAGTCGGCAATGCGCCATATTGATATTTTAGACCGTTTAGATTTTCAAGAGTTTAAAGTATCGGTAAAAGCATCGAATGTATTCTTAACAATGGATGCTTATCGTTTATTGTCAGCACAAATTGATAATCCTATGCACTTAGGTGTAACTGAGGCAGGGGTTTATCGTACAGGTTCGGTGAAATCAGCAATAGCCTTAGGTGGTTTGTTGATGGATGGTATTGGCGATACGATGCGTATTTCTTTAGCTGCTGAACCTGAAGAAGAAATTAAAATTGGCTTTGATATTTTAAAATCATTAGGGCTGCGCTCAAACGGGATTAACTTTATTGCTTGTCCAAGTTGTTCACGCCAAGAGTTTAATGTTATTAAAGTAATGCAAGCGCTTGAAGAGCGTTTGGAAGATATACGTACACCAATGGATGTTTCAGTCATTGGCTGTAAAGTGAATGGTCCGGGTGAAGCAAAAGAAGCTGATATTGGTGTAGTTGGTGCTGCACCACGTTCATTAGTTTATCGTAATGGTGAAAAAAGCCATTTAATCGATACCAATCAATTGGTTGACGAAATTGAAGATATGGTTCGTCAACGTGTTAGCGAGCTTGAAGAAGCTAAATCGAAAGAGATTATTCGCACAAGTTTTTCTGAGTAGATCATGAGTTCAATTGTAGCAATTAAAGGTTTTAATGACATTCTCCCTACGCAAACACCTGCTTGGAGACGTCTAGAGCAACATCTATCAGCATTGATGGATGCTTACGGTTATCAACAAATCCGTTTGCCTATTGTTGAGCAAACAAATTTGTTTAAGCGTTCAATTGGTGATGCGACAGATATCGTAGAAAAAGAAATGTACACCTTTTTTGATAAAGGTAATCCGCCTGAATCTTTGACATTACGTCCTGAAGGTACGGCAGGTTGTGTACGTGCAATGCTTGAACATAACTTACTTCGTGGTGCTACACCGCGTATTTGGTATGTTGGACCTATGTTCCGTTATGAAAAGCCGCAAAAAGGTCGTTACCGTCAGTTCCACCAATTTGGTGTAGAAACTTTTGGTGTTGCAACGCCAGATCAAGATGCTGAACTTATTTTAATGACTGCGCGTTTGTGGAAACGCATGGGCGTTGCCGATAAAGTTCAACTTGAGCTGAATACTTTGGGTGAATCTGACGAACGCTCGGCATATCGTGCTGCATTGGTTGCATTCTTGGAATCTCATAAAACAGATTTAGATGACGACTCACAGCGTCGTTTGCTGACTAATCCATTACGTATTCTTGATTCTAAAGATGCAAAAACTCAAGAAATTTTAGAAAATGCGCCAAAACTTCACGATTTTATGGGTGAAGAAACATTAGCGCATTTCAATCAATTACAACAATATTTGACAGATGCAGGCGTAAGCTTTGTGATCAATCAAAAATTGGTACGTGGCTTAGACTACTACAACAAAACTGTATTTGAATGGACTACAACGCACTTAGGTTCTCAGGGAACAGTATGTGCAGGTGGTCGTTATGATGGTCTAGTTGGTCAATTGAAAGGTAAAGCGGATCAAACTGTTCCTGCAGTTGGTTTTGCAATGGGTATGGAACGCTTGTTGTTACTTCTAGAGCAAGTAGAAGACAATACACCTGTGCGTGATTGTGAAGTATTCTTGTTGGCAGATCCTGCATCTCAGGGCAAAGCACTTGTTCTTGCAGAACAAATTCGTAACCAACTAGAAGATGCTTCAAGTTCTATCCGTTTCAAGGTGGGTTCACAAGGTTCAATGAAGAGCCAAATGAAGAAAGCCGATCAATCGGGTGCAATTTTTGCATTAATCTTGGGTGAGCGTGAATGGGAAGCTCAAGAAGTGAATGTAAAAGAGTTAGCAACTGCTGAACAAACGTCTGTTGCTATTTCAAAGATTGTCCCTTTCATTATTGAAAAACTTTCTTCAAAATAAGCCAACAAAAAAATACGAGGATAAGGTAATCACATGAGCGCATTAAGTGAAGCAGAACAACTTGATAGTTTAAAGTCTTTCACTAAGAAATATGGCTCTGCCATGATTAGTGGGGTTTTAATTGCGTTGATTGCCTTTTTCGGTTGGCAATGGTGGCAAAAAAAGACTTTGGCTGAAAATCAGATGAATACAGCCAAAGTTCAGCAATTGATGGATGATGCTGCAAATGCTGAATCTAATCCAAATGCATATAATGATTTAGTCGCTACGGCTGACAAAATTGTGAAAGATGCACCAGATTCAGCACAAGCAATTCAAGTGCAGTTGCTTATGGCTAAACTTGCATACGATAAGTCTGACTATGCAGGTGCAGAAAAAGCATTAAAAAAAGTTGAAAATTCAAAAGTTAAAGATGCAGGCTTAGTTTCAATTTTAAAATTACGTTTGGGTTATGCTCAACTTGCACAAAACAAATATGATGAAGCACTAAAAACATTTAATTTGGTAACAGAGCCAACCTTTAAAGCTGTTGTAGATGAAGCTCGTGGCGATGTGTACGTTGCTAAAAAAGATATTGAAAATGCGAAAAAATCATATCAAAGTGCATGGAACGAATTGTTAGAACAGAAACAAGATCGTCAAATTTTACAAATTAAACTCGAAAGCGTTGGCGTTTTAGTAGAAGATGCAGATGTAGAACGCCCAATATTAGATACTCAAGTGGATGAGACTTAATGAGCAGAAATAATAAAATACCTTTAGTACTGACAGTTTTAGCACTTGCATTGGCTGGATGTTCTAGTAATAAAGTTAAAGTTGAAAAAGTAAAGCCTAATCCGCTACCAAAAATTACACAAACAACCAGTCTTGTTCCAGTGTTTTCGCAAAATGTTTCTGCGACCTCTGTAAAAGATCCTTTACGTTTGCAGTTAGATGTATCTGATAGTGTGATTTTTGCCGTTGACCCTAAAGGCAGTGTCACTGCTTATAATGGGAAACAAAAAGTTTGGCAAAAGCAGGTGACAAAACAAGGCTTAACTGCGGGTGTTGAAGCTGCGGAAGGTATTGTTGTTGTTGGGAATGAAAAAGGTGAACTTTTTGCTTTAGATCAGGCTACTGGTGAGCAAAAGTGGGCTGTAAATATTTCTAGTGCTATTTTAGCGCCATCTTTGGTTATTTCTAATCATGTGATTACAGTAGCGAATGATGGTACTGTTTATGCACATAACGTAGAAAATGGTCAACAACTTTGGACATATGATTTACCAAGCGTACAGTTAAGTTTACGTGGTACAGCATCTCCCGTTGCAATTGATCCACGTACAGTTTTAATCGCATCTTCAAATGCTTATGTCTATGCACTTGATGTTTTAACAGGTACACCACGTTTACAACGCCGTGTTGCTGTAAGTGATGGTCGTTCAGATATTCAAAAGCTGAATGATATTGATGGTGATCCTGTTGTAGCGGGTCAGTTTGTTGTTACAACAAGCTATCAAGGTCAAGTAACAGTATTGGATTTAGCATCACAACAAGTAGTTTGGAGCGAAGATTCAAGTAGTACGAAACGTCCTGAAGTTGTAGGTAATGGTGTATTTGTTGCATCTACAGATGGCAAGTTGACTGCATACGAAATTACGACAGGTCATAAATTATGGGAAAATGATAGTTTACTTAACCGTAAATTAAGCAATCCTGTAATGTTGGGTTCGCAATTGATTGTGGGTGACTTAGATGGTTATTTACATATTGTCGATCCACAATCTGGACAGTTAATTGGTCGCTCAAAAACAAGCGGTGAAGTACGTTCATTGCGAGTTATCGATAATCAACTTTATGCATCAACACAAAAGGGTGCGTTGACTGTTTGGCAGACTCGTTAATTTTTTCTTCGCTTATGTTAAACTAAGCGAATATCCGTATTTTTTAACGCGGGGTGATTGAAAATTCAATGCCCCGTGTTTTTATTTAGATTATTCATCTATTTTTTCTTCCAAGTTTCTGATGTTCAGGCCAATCCGTTGGCTGATCTTGTATAAAGGTAATCTATGAAACCCGTAATTGCGCTCATTGGTCGTCCGAACGTCGGAAAATCAACGTTATTTAATCAGATTACAAAAAGCCGTGATGCTTTAGTTGCTGACTTTGCTGGTCTTACGCGCGACCGTAAATATGGCGATGCTGTATTCCAAAATAAATCTTTCATTGTTGTTGATACAGGGGGTATTGGCGAGAGTGAAGGTGGTATTGATTCATATATGGCAGAGCAGTCTAAAACTGCAATCAATGAAGCTGATATCATTGTTTTTGTTGTAGATGCACGCGCAGGCTTACTTGCATCTGATGAACAAATTGCACGTGAGCTACGTACATTAGGTAAAAAAGTTTACTTAGTTGCGAACAAAGTAGACGGTGTACATGCCGAAGCAGCACTCGTAGAATTTTTTAAATTGGGTATGGGCGAACCAATGCAAGTGGCAGCGAGTCACGGGCGTGGTGTTCAGCAAATGCTTGAAGAAGTTCTTGAAAGCGTTCCTGAAGATGAATCTGTAGAAGAGCATGATAAAAATACAGGTTTACGTTTAGCAATTATTGGACGTCCTAACGTAGGTAAATCTACATTGGTTAACCGCTTGCTAGGTGAAGAACGTGTAGTTGCATTTGACCAACCTGGTACAACACGTGATTCAATCTATATTCCTTTTGAGCGTGATGGTCGTAAATACACATTAATTGACACAGCAGGCGTACGTCGTAAAGGTAAAGTGGATGAGATGATTGAGAAGTTCTCAATTGTAAAAACACTTCAAGCGATGAAAGATGCACATGTTGTTGTTGTTGTTGTAGATGCTCGTGATGGTATTGTTGAGCAAGATTTACATTTGATTGGTTATGCTTTAGAAGCTGGTCGTGCAATGGTTATTGCGATTAATAAATGGGACAACATGTCTGATTATGATCGTAAACAATGTAAATTGGATGTTGATCGTCGTTTTGACTTCATTCCATGGGCAAAAATTCATTTAATTTCTGCTTTGCATGGCACAGGTGTTGGTGATTTATATCCATCAATTCACCGTGCATTCGATTCTTCACATTTGAAAGTATCTCCTGCAAAAATCACGCAAATTTTGAGTGATGCAACAGAAGCTCATGCGCCACCAATGGTTCAAGGGCGTCGAATTAAAATGCGTTATGCGCATATGGGTGGACAAAATCCACCTACAATTGTTGTACACGGTAACAAGGTTGATAAAACACCTGCAGATTATCGTCGTTACTTAGAGAATGTATTCCGTAAAGTTTATAAGCTTGAAGGTACGCCTGTTCGTATTGAATTCAAAACTTCAGAAAACCCATTTGAAGGTCGTAAGACTGTTATGGATGAGCGAATTGCGGCACGTAAACGTCGTTATGTTCAGAAGTTTAAGAAAGCTGAGAAGAAGTTTAAGCGTTAATTTGTTTTAATTCTTCATAGTAAAAAAAGCCTGCGAAAGCAGGCTTTTTTATGAAAAAATGATTGAGTGAAAATTTAAATTTACTTTAAAAAATCAAATTAGTTAGATGAGTGTGAAATGGAACAATTATTAAAAATTATGCAGCAGTTACGTGCAGAATGTCCTTGGGATCAAGCACAAACACCTGAAACACTTACAAAATATGCCATTGAAGAAGCGTATGAAGTGGAGGCTGCAGTACGTTCTAAAGATGTGAATCATATAAAAGAAGAGTTAGGCGATTTATTACTTCAAGTCGTGTTTCAGTCTCAAATGTATAGTGAGCAGGGATTGTTTGATTTTTATGATGTTGTAGAAGCCATTAGTCAAAAGCTTATTCGTAGACATCCGCATATATTTCAAAAAGAACAATTTGAAAATCTAAGTACAGAAGATGTTGCTGAATTATGGAAGCAGATTAAACAAGAAGAAAAACAAGATCAGCCTAAACATCGGTTAGATGATATAAAGCATGGTCCAGCATTACATCAAGCGCATGAAATTCAAAAAAATGTTGCTCAAATTGGGTTTGATTTCCCAAATGTTCAAGATGCCTATGGGAAGTTAGATGAAGAACTTGAGGAATTTAAACAAGCCATGCAGAATAATAGTTCCGATGAAATACTCGATGAATTTGGTGATTGTTTATTTTCATTGATTAATGTTGGACGTAAACTTGGTGTTTCGAGTGAAATGGCGCTATTGAGTACCATTCATAAATTTAGATCTCGCTTTGCTTTTATTGAAGATCAAGCTGTTACTCAAAATAAGAACGTAGAAAATATGTCTTTAGAAGAAATGGATGAGCTTTGGGAGCAAGCAAAAATTTATTTAAAACAACAGGTTCAAAATGACAATAAGAAAAAAGAGTAAAATTTTTAAAACTTTATTTATGGCTTTATTTTTCGGTTCAGTTTCAAATTTGGCACTTGCACAAAGTGCCTATGAACAAAAATATGCACAATGGAAAGTACAACAACAGCAACAAGATCAGCGTTTAAAGAACAGAGCTGAAGTGAATTCTGACCATTACTTATCGAGACCTAGTTTGTCACAAGCAAACTCATCAACATCAAATATGGTGGGTACTCGTTCAAAAGTTAGATTAAATTCGGCAAATATTGAGGAACTTATGCAGTTAAATGGCGTAGGTAAAAAGAAAGCAGAGGCAATTATTGAGTATCGAAATACAAATGGAAAATTCAATTCTGTAGATGATTTTATGAAAATTAAAGGGATTGGTCCTGCATTATTCAATAAAAACAAAGATAAATTAGCTTTGTAGGTGAGTGAAAAGATACGAAATAATGTCTGAATGGTATATCAAGAAATTGATAATCAAATTGCCCTTTGATGGTGTAAGAGATATCATTAGCGACATCTTATATATTTTACGTTCAGACGTAGGAGACAGCGTCTTTTGCAAACTTTGCGCGCGTCAAAATGTGGTTTATCAACCGCTCAATTACCTGCTTACATTTTAGATGTTATTGATGCTTTAACAAAAGCAGGTTATGAAGCCTATATCGTAGGTGGTGGTGTACGTGACTTAATGTTAGGGCTAAATCCAAAAGATTTTGATGCCGTTACCAACGCTACACCAGCACAAGTTAAAGAAGTTTTTGGTCGTCGTTGCCGTATTATTGGTCGACGCTTTGAGCTTGCCCATGTGTATTCGGGGCGTGAGCTTGTGGAAGTTGCGACTTTCCGTGCTCCACCTAAAAAAGAAGTAACTTCTGCGGCAGGTATGATTTTACGTGATAATAACTGGGGAACCATCGAAGAGGATTTTGCTCGTCGAGATTTTTCAATTAACGCCATGTACTATCAACCACGTAAAGGCATTGTTCTCGATTTTTGTAATGCAGTTGATGATATTAAAAATAAAACACTGCGTTTATTGGGTGATCCAAAAACTCGATTTGAAGAAGATCCAGTACGTATGTTACGTACGTTGCGTTTTGCAGCCAAATTGAATTTCAGCATTGCCGATGAAATTTTAGAAGTATTCACACCTGAGTTAACAAACTTGTTACGTGATGTTTCTCCACATCGTTTGTATGATGAATCTCAAAAACTATTCACCATGGGGCACTTAAATCGTGTGCTGCCAATGTTGATTGATTTTGGCATTTGGAAACAGTTATTTGCGGAAATTGATCCCAAAGTTACGAATTTTGTGGAAAGAGCCGCTAAAAATACAGATCAACGTATTCAGATTGGTAAAACCATCAATCCTGCATTTTTTTATGCCGTATTGTTGTGGGAGCTATTCTTAAAACGTAGTGACGTATATTTGGCTAAAGGCATAATGCCTGCAGAAGCACGAGCACAAGCTGGTTTAGATGTATTAAAGCGCCAAGCTACACGGACTATTATCCCTCGTTTTGCGGAAACTTTTATTCGTGAAGTTTGGGAAATGCAAACACGGTTATTAAGTCCAAAACCACAGCAAATTGCAGCATTATCGAATCATGCGCGTTTTCGTGCAGGTTTTGACTTTTTACTGTTACGTGAAAAATCAGGTGATGCTAATACTCAAGGTATGGGCATGTGGTGGGATAGCTACCAAAACATGACGTCTGATGAAAAAGAACGTGCTATTGGTCAATATAATCGTCAACGTGTGAAAAGCCGTCGTAACAAAGCGAGCATCCAAGAAGATACTGTAGATACACGTGTTCAAGCTCAAGTTGAAATAGAACCTTTAGTCGATGAACCAGAATCACGTAGCCGTAGAACACGTAAGCCGAAACAGCATCAGGAAAATAGAACATCTGTTGCATCTACAGTTAAAGGTGAAATTGGTGCGGATCATCCAATCTTAAAGCGCCGTCGTGTGAAGCGTGATTTAACACAAGTTGTATTTGGACCAACTCAATGAGTGTTGTGACGTATATTGGTTTGGGAAGTAATTTGGGTGATTCTCGTCAAATTTTAGTAGAAGCCGTACAAAATCTTGTAGTGTTAGGTCAGATAACAACATCCAAGTTATATGAAAGCCCACCAATGGGACCACAAGATCAGCCAAATTATTTAAATGCGGTTGTACGTTTAGAGACGGCTTTAGAGCCTTTAGTTTTATTGGATGAGCTACAACGTATTGAAAATGAATCGGGGCGTGTACGATTACGTCGTTGGGGCGAGCGTACACTCGATTTAGATTTACTGATTTATGGTCAAGAAAATATTCAAAATGAGCGATTGACTGTGCCACATGTTGGCATACTTGAGCGTGACTTTGTAGTAATACCATTGTTAGATTTAGATGCAGAAATGCAACTAAAGGGACTTGTGTTAAAAAAACTACCTATTTTAGAACATCCAACGGTTACGGTTTTGGATGATGAAAATTGGGCAAGTTGATTATTTAACCTATGTTCTATGCATTTTTTAGAGGAATATCTTCATGATTAGTCTCAGCGACTTAAAAAAAATTAAAGCCGAAGGCCGTAAATTTTCTTGTTTAACTTGCTACGATGCAAGCATGGCAAAAGCCATGGAAATTGCTGAAATTGATAGTATTTTAATTGGTGATTCTCTTGGGATGACGGTTCAAGGCCGTGATTCAACTTTGCCTGTTACTGTTGAAGATATGGCATATCACACTGCTGCTGTGCGCCGTGGGAATAATCACTCATTCATTATGACTGATTTGCCTTTTATGTCGTATGCGACTTTAAATGATGCTTTGGTTAATGCTAAAACAGTGATGCAAGCTGGCGCTCAAATGGTTAAGGTTGAAGGTGGTGAGTGGCTAAGCGAAACGGTTGAAGTGCTTACGCGAAATGGTATTCCTGTATGTGTACATTTAGGCTTAACACCACAATCTGTGCATGTGTTTGGTGGTTATAAGCTTCAAGCACGTACACGAGAAGCAGCAGATAAACTTATTGCCGATTGTCGTGCGGTTGTAGAAGCTGGTGCTGCCTTATTGTTGCTTGAATGTGTTCCTGCACAATTAGGTAAAGAAATTACTGAACTGTTCCCAGAAACGCCTGTTATTGGTATTGGGGCAGGTCATGAAACCGATGGACAAGTTTTAGTTGTACAAGACATGTTAGGTCTAACATTTGGTCGCGTTGCTAAATTTGTTCGTAATTTTATGAAAGAACAATCAGGTGAAACTGCAATTTTGGATGCATTCAAAGCATATCATGCCGCTGTTCAAGATGGCTCATTTCCAGCACCTGAGCAAACTTTCCAAGTAGAGCTGTAAAATATGAAAATTGAATCTACCATCCAAGGTTTATCTGAATCGCTTAAAACAGCTCGAACGAATCAGAAGGTGATTGGTTTAGTTCCTACAATGGGGAATTTACATCAAGGTCACTTAAATCTTGTTCGTGAAGCGCGTAAGCATTGTGATATTGTTGTTGTGAGTATTTTTGTCAATCCAATTCAGTTTGGTCCAAATGAAGATTACGACAGCTATCCACGTACATTAGAACAAGATAGTAAGCTTTTGGAAGAGGTGGGTTGTGATTATATTTTTGCACCAACTGTTGAGCAAATGTATGGTAATCAACCACGTTTAACGAATATTTCTGTTAGTGGTATCACGGCAGATTTGTGTGGTTTACAACGTCCAGGTCATTTTGATGGCGTGGCTGTAGTTGTAACTAAATTATTCAATATTGTACGCCCTGAAATTGCATTCTTTGGTGAAAAAGATTACCAACAGCTTGCGGTTATTCGTCAGTTTGTACGTGATTTGAATATGCCAATTCGTGTTGTAGGTGTGCCTATTGCTCGAGCTGAAGATGGTTTGGCACTAAGTTCACGTAATGGTTATTTATCTGAAGAACACCGTGCAATTGCACCAGTAATTCATCAAAGTTTAGTAAAAGCAGAGCACAATTTACAGCAAGGTCAAAGTTTAAATGATGTTTTAGATCAAATTAAAACAGCATTGACAGAAGTTGGTTTTGTTGTGGATTATGTAGAAGCACGTACAACTGAACTTCAAAAAATTGAAGATTTTAGTCAAGATGTTGTACTTTTTGTTGCAGCTAAAATTGGTTCAACTCGTTTAATTGATAATTGGCAGGTAAAGCATCGCGCTTAAACTTGTGAAGAGGATAATGCCATGAAGCGTATATTGATCGTTACTGGACAATCGGGATCGGGAAAATCATCTGCTTTGCAGGTGCTTGAAGATTTGGGTTATTACTGTATCGATAATTTACCTCTGGCATTACTTCCAGAAATTGTTGGTAAACTCGATAAAGAAAATAATTTAGAACAGCTTGCTTTAGGAGTGGATGTTCGAAGCACACGTGCAGATTTACAAGAATTCGATTTTGTATTTGAACAATTAAAAAAACATGGTTCAGTTGAAATTATATTTTTATCTACACAAGATCAAGAACTTATTACTAGATTTAGTGCATCACGTCGCCCACATCCACTGGCGAATCGTTTTAAAAGTTTAACGCAATGTATTGAAGAAGAAAAAACATTACTTATTCCAATTCAGTTCCAAGCAACTATTAAAATTGACACAACTGACAAAAGCGTACACGATTTAAAACATATGCTGTTGTCTAGATTGGGACAAACTGATAACTTAATTGTAATTTTACAATCTTTTGGTTATAAACATGGCATTCCTTTAGATGCCGATTATGTTTTTGATGTACGTCATTTACCAAATCCACATTGGGATTTGGGGTTGCGTCAATTTTCTGGTTTAGATGAGCCAGTACAAAAATTCTTAGAATCGAACAGTCAAACGACTGAAATGTTTCAAGATGTTTATAATTTTTTAGAAAAATGGTTGCCTGCATTTGCTGAAGGTCATCGTCATTATATAACGATTTCAATAGGTTGTACGGGTGGGCAGCATCGTTCAGTTTATATTGTGGATAGACTCAAAAAAGCCCTTGAGGCAAAATGGGCTATTCAGGTTTTACATAGAGAAATGAAGCACTGGTCATGATTGACACAACTGTTGACGTAATTAATAAACTAGGGTTACATGCGCGTGCGTCTGGAAAACTCATCGAAGTTACTACAAAATTCCGTTCATCTATCCAAATAGGGAAAGGTGATAAACTAGTAGACGCAAAAAATATTATGTCCTTGCTTATGCTTGGTGCTGGTAAGGGCACAACTCTACGCTTGGTGATTGAAGGTGCAGATGAAGAAAAAGCTTTATCTGATATTCAAGCATTATTCGCAGCAAAATTTTACGAGGCAGATTAATCGTGGCACGTCGACCGCAACGTTTTACTGAAGATGATTATGAATCTTTAGAAGGGCGTGCAAGTAAAACCGAACAAAAGAAAGCAGTTCAGCGTATGGCTGCTTTGGGTGAGCAATTGGCAGAATTGAGCACTAAACAAATTAAGAATCTTCCAGTGGAAGAACGCTTAGTTGATGCATTATTAGATGTTCAGTCAATCACATCACATGAAGCACGTCGTCGTCAATTTCAACGCATTGGTAAATTATTGCGTAATGAAGATGAAACGATGATTCTTTCTTACTTAACACCGAAACAAGGTGCTAAGAAAACTGCACAATTAAATCGCTGGGTAGATCGTATGATTGCTCAGGGTGAACCTGTGATTAAAGAATTCATGAAAGCGCATAATGCAGCAGAGCATCATCCAATTCGTCAGCATCTTTTGCGTATTCATCGTGATATGACAAAAAAAGTATCTGAAGAGGAAATTGCAGCGTCTAAGTTGAAATTGTTTAACTATATTCAACAAGTGGCATTAATTTCAGATAACTAAGTTTTAGTGAATTATTGTGTAAAAAAGAGCGACCTTATCGGGTCGCTCTTTTTTTTTGCTCATTACGGATGGAAATTTCAAATTAACTAAATTCGCCAACTGAACGCTCTTTTGCCCATTCGCGTAATACAAATTTTTGTAGTTTACCTGTCGATGTTTTTGGAATTTCAGTAATTACGACATCTTTTGGCACCTTAAAACGGGCAAGATGTTCTTTACAATAGGCAATGATTTCTTCTGGTGTTGCTGTTTTTCCAACTTTTAATTCGATAAAAGCACAAGGAACTTCCTGCCAAACAGGATCGGGTTTTGCTACAACTGCTGCCGTTAAAATAGCAGGATGTTGATACAATACTTCTTCGACCTCTAAAGATGAAATATTTTCACCACCTGAAATAATCACATCTTTAGAGCGATCTGTAATTTTGGCATAGCCATCGGGTTGGCAAACAGCTAAATCACCTGTATGGAACCATCCACCAGCAAAGGCTTCTGCTGTTGCTTCGGCATTTTTTAAATAGCCTTTCATGACAATATTGCCACGGAACATAATTTCGCCCATGGTTTGTCCATCGTTTGGTACAGGTTGCATTGTTTCAGGATCAAGTACTTTCATACCGTCTTGTAATGGATAAGGAACACCTTGGCGCGAGTGTAATTGAGCTTGTTCTTGGATAGAAAGCTCAGACCAACCTGCTTGTGATGCACAAAGTGCAGATGGACCATAGGTTTCAGTTAAGCCATAAACGTGAGTAACATTTATGCCAATATTTCGCATACCTTCAATAATTGCCGCAGGAGGTGCTGCTCCAGCAACCATAACTTCTACTCGGTGCTCTACTTTAATTTTATGTTCTTCTGGCGCATTAATTAGCATAGATAAGACAATTGGTGCCCCACAGAAATAGTCAACTTTATGTGAGTGAATTAACTTGTAGATGAGTTCAGGGTCTATTTTACGTAGACAAATATTTGTTCCACCATTGGCTGCAATAGTCCAAGCAAAACACCAACCATTACAATGAAATAGAGGGAGAGTCCAAAGGTAAGTTGCACGTGGTGTCATACCACAGGCAATAATATTACTGGCCGCATTAATATAAGCACCACGATGGTGATAAACCACACCTTTAGGATTGCCTGTTGTGCCTGATGTGTAATTTAGGCTGATGGCATCCCATTCATCTTGTGGTAAATGCCACTCAAAATTGGCATCACCTTCTGCAAGCCAACTTTCATATTCAACTTGTCCAATTCTTTGGCTGTCCCCCTCATATTCAACATCGGCAACATCAATAATATAAATTTCTTGTGATACAAGTGCTAAAGCCTCTTTGGCAATATTCACAAATTCGGGGTCAACTAACAATACTTTAGACTCTGCATGCTCAAGCATAAAGGCTAAGGTTTTTGCATCTAAACGTGTATTCAGTGTATTTAAAACAGCACCAGCCATAGGAACAGCAAAATGCGCTTCTATCATGGCTGGAATATTGGGAAGTAATACAGAAACAGTATCATTTTTTCCAACACCTAATTTTTGCAATTGGTGTGCAAACTGACGACAACGCGTATATGTTTCACGCCATGAGATATGTCTGTCACCATGAATGATGGCATCTTGGTGAGGGTAAATATAGGCAGCACGTTCTAAATAGCGTAAAGGTGAGAGTGCTACAAAGTTTGCAGGTGTTCGAGGTAGTTGATCGTATGCGCTAATCATTATTATTCCTTCATGTAATTTATATGTTTTTCCTTTTCTTGAAGATATGCATTTTTTAATCAATTTGCATTCATGCTTTGGTCGAGTATTTAGTAAAAAATTAATAATTTAAGTGATTATTGATGTTTTGAAGGGGGTGTAAAAAATTATTTAGCGTTTTGCTGTTTTATATGTGAGTGAGTTTGTATAATGTGTGGTAAAAATTAGCAGCAATACTATATGTTAAAAGCAATGAGTTTTGAAAAAAAGTTCATCTTGATTTTATTGGGTTATTTTATATTTTGGACTGTAACGCCACCGATACTTTCATCAAGTTTTCCTTTGGATGTTCCAGAAGGTATTTATTGGGGGAAAGAGTTACAGCTTGGTTATTATAAGCATCCGCCATTTTCTTCATGGGTGTTATACGGTTTTTATAGTGTTTTTGGTTCATTTGGGCCTTATATTTTAAGTCAAATTTGTATAGCGCTCACAGCATTATTTGTATTTTTATTGGGTAAAAATATCGTTTCTGAAGAGAAAGCTTTTTATTCAGGAATTTTTATTCTCGCTATTTTTTATTACACTTGGCCATCAATTGAATTCAATCATAATATTGCCCAAATGCCGATTTGGGCCGGATTGATTTATCTATTCTATTTGGCACTCAATAAAAATACATGGACGACATGGTTGTTATTCGGGGTTGTGACGGGCATTGGTATGTTAACCAAATACTCTGTTGCAATTTTAGTGTTTTCAATTGTTTTATTTTCATTGTTAACGTCTTATCGTCGTTTATGGTTAAGCCTAAAACCTTGGGTTGCAGTGGTTCTAGCACTCATTATTTTTAGTCCACATATTTGGTGGTTATATCAACATGATTGGTTAACTTTTACTTATATTCAGTCTCGTTCGCATGAAGATGGTGGTGGTGCAAATCATTTAGCCGCATTTAAATATTTAGCTTCTCAAATTGTTAATTTTTTACCGCTATTAATCATTTTGCTTTGTAATAAAAGTTTAGTATTAAAAATTAAAAATATTCCAACGAGTCATCGAAGTTTCTTATTTTTTATGGGGCTTTTTCCTGGTTTATTTTTATTTTTACTTGGTTTAGTTACAGGTGCAAATATCCGAGATATGTGGGCATCGCCCATGTGGAGCCTAGTAGGTTTAATTTTAGTTTCAATGATTCCAGATCAGACTTTTCAAAAGCACAAATCGGGCTTAGCAAAAGGCTTAATAATTTGGCTCATTATCATTACAACTTTAATGGCGTGTTATGTTCAGTTTGGTGGTGAAATTCGCAAAAAACCATCTCGAATGGATTGGCCTCAACAAGAGTTGAGTCTTAGAACACAACAAGAGTGGAAGCAAATAAGCCGTTGTGAGCTAGATAATATTGGTGGCGATAATTGGCTTGCAATTCTTGCTGCAACAGACATGGATAAAATGCCTTCAGTAATGATGGATACATCAGCCGCATATTCACCATGGATGAATTTGTCACGTTTGGAGCAAAAAGGTAGCTTTATGCTTTGGGAGCAAGACAAAAAACCAATCCTTCCTTATGTTGATGATTTGGAAAAAAATAGTCAGCTTGTACTTTATCGTGGGGAATGGCAAATTAACTGGAATAAAGTACCGAATAAAAAGCCGCTAGTTGTTGAATGGCAAGCTTTTATACCTAAATCATGTGTTCAAAATAGATAGATATTATGCTGATAACAAATCATGAAGTTTTAGAGGATCGGTCAATTGAACTTTCGATCATTTTACCTGCATACAATGATGCAAAAAATGTAGATATTCTTTTGGATGATCTTTTTAACATGCTTGTTCAAAAATCAGGACAGTATGAAGTTATCCTTGTGGATGACGGTGGTCGTGATAATTTACATGAGGTCTATCAAAGGAAACTTGATGTTACGCCGCTGAATGTAGATCTTCAGTTGATACAGTTTTCTCGAAATTTTGGAAAAGAAGCTGCATTAAGTGCAGGGTTAAAAGAAGCACAAGGTCAACTTGTTGCTATGATGGATTCAGATGGTCAACATCCATTATCTGTGCTGGATGAAATGCTAGAAGCAATTCAAAGCTCAAATATCGATATGGTGGCTGCGGTACAAGAAACACGAGACCATGAACATATTGCTTTAAAGTTGTATAAGCATATTTTTTATCGTTTTATGCAAGATTCTCAACGTTATAAGTTAGAGCCACATGCAGGGGATTTCCGTGTTATGAAACGGAAGGTGGTAGAGGCTGTATTGGCTTTACCTGAGCGTCAGAGGTTTATGAAGGGTTTGTACTCTTGGGTTGGGTTTAAAACACTTTATGTACCTTTCCAAGCACAAGAACGAATTGAAGGGAAAAGTTCATTTAACTTTAGTAGCTTATTCGAACTTGCCTTAATAGGCGTAACATCCTTTTCATTAAAGCCATTGCGTTGGATTTCACGGATGGGCTTTTTAGTTTCGGTTATTGCAATTTTATATGGTCTGTTCATTATTGGTGATACGTTGTTTTTTGGTCGTGATTTAAAAGGATGGCCAACGCTTGCTGTAGGTATAATGTTCTCGGCAGGGTTACAACTGATTTGTTTAGGTGTGATTGGTGAATATATCGGTCGTATTTATGATGAAGTAAAACAAAGACCGTTATATATTGTGGATAAAAAATGGAACAGCAAAAAACAGAATCAGTAAGTCTTCAAAAGCAAGGATTATTCTTTTTGATTGTGGGTAGCTTGACGGCTTTAGTACATTTTTTATCGCTCATATTTTTTGTTCAAGTTCTTGCTATTCATCCTAATTTGGCAAATTTTTTTGCTTTTCTTATTGCATTTGTTTTTGGTTTTACAGGTCATTTTAATTTTACCTTTAACTCAAATGGGCAAAAAAATGAGTGGAAATCTAAGTGTGCGAAATGGTTTGTTAGCTCGGTTTTTGGTTTTGCATTAAATCAAACTATATTTGCTACAGGAATTTATATTTTTGGTGCACCTTACTACATTTTAATTTGGATTATTGCGACGTTCTTAGTTACTGTTTGTACATTTCTTCTTGCTAAATTTTGGGCATTTAAGGGAAAAATTCATTCATGAAAAATCTTATTATCAATGTGGATGACTTGGGTTTTTCACATGCGGTAAATCAAGCAGTTATTGATCTTGCAGAAAAGAAAAGAATCCAAGCAACAAGTTTTATGAGTTTAGGTAAAATTCATCAAGATGAAGTTAAGGCGTTGCAAGGTCATTGTATAGACATCGGTTTGCATTTTGACTTAACAGGGCTTGCTGGTGTTGGTACTTTAAAAGATGTCTTGTTAAAAGCTTATTTGAGAAAGTTTAAGATAAATGAATTACAAAGCATTATTCATCAACAATTAGATAGCTTTGAGCAAAAAATAGGACAACGACCCGACTTTATTGATGGTCATCAACATGTGCATCAATTTCCTCAAGTAAGAGAAACTTTACTTGCTTGCATAGAACAGCGTTATAAGCAAAAAATTCCTATTCGAAATACGAAAACCTATCAAACAGATTTAAAGGCAAAAATTATCTATTTTTTAGGCGGTTATACATTAAGACGAAATCTTATTCAGCAACAGTGGCCTCATAATCCTGAATTTTCTGGAATTTATGGTTTTAATACGGATTTGTTCGGATTAAAGCTACTTTGGGAAAATTGGATTAAAAATGCACCGAATGATAGTGTGATTATGTGTCATCCAGCACAAAAAGATCCAAATTGGACAGATGAAATATATGCTGCGCGCTGTGTAGAATATGAATGGCTAATGAGTGATGAATTTTTAGTCCTTTGGAATAGATATCACTGCCAAGCACAGTCATGGAAATCTTTTAGTGAATAAAGTTTTAAGGTGAAACTTCAATAAATACAGCAATGATTAAGTCCTCAAAGAGGAATTCGTATGCTTTAAAAGGCATTAACGGTTTATTAAAATGGCTAAGACGTGTAAAATTCTAGCTGATTTTTATTTATCCACCGTTTTTATCTTTTGAGGGTTTCCCTCGATCATAATCTCGCGGTGACATGCTCTATTGTACGGGGCATCACTCCTTAAGGATTTTTTATGCCAATTATCACTTTGCCAAATGGCGATCAAAAAGAATTTGATCATGCCGTATCTGTGATGGAAGTTGCTCAAAGCATCGGTCCTGGTCTTGCAAAAAATACAGTTGCGGGTCGTGTAAACGACCGTTTGGTTGATGCATCTGACTTAATTACAGAAGACGCAACCTTACAAATTATTACGCCTAAAGATGAAGATGGTGTTCACATCATTCGTCACTCTTGTGCACACCTTGTGGGTCATGCAGTTAAGCAGTTATTCCCAGAAGCAAAAATGGTAATTGGTCCTGTCATTGAAGATGGTTTCTATTACGATATTTTTAGCGAAAAACCATTTACACCAGAAGATATGGCAGCAATCGAAGAGCGCATGAAAAAGCTCATCGATCAAGATTATGATGTCATCAAAAAAATGACACCACGTGATGAAGTGATTGCAGAATTTACGAAGCGTGGTGAAGATTATAAATTACGTTTAATTGATGACATGCCTGAAGAAACAGAAATGGGCTTGTACTACCATCAAGATTATTTGGATATGTGCCGTGGTCCGCACGTACCAAACACAAAATTCTTAAAAGCATTTAAACTGACAAAAATGTCGGGCGCTTACTGGCGTGGTGATGCGAAAAATGAACAGCTACAACGTATTTACGGTACAGCTTGGGCAGATAAGAAACAACTTGCTGCATATATCAAGCGTATTGAAGAAGCGGAAAAACGTGATCACCGTAAAATTGGTAAAGCTTTAGACTTATTCCACATGCAAGAAGAAGCACCTGGTATGGTGTTCTGGCATCCGAATGGTTGGACAATTTATCAAGTTCTTGAACAATACATGCGTAAAGTTCAACAAGCGAATGGCTACCTAGAGATTAAAACTCCGCAAATTGTGGACTTTTCACTTTGGGAAAAATCAGGTCATGCTGCAAACTATGCAGACAACATGTTTACGACTCATTCAGAAAGCCGTAACTATGCAGTAAAACCAATGAACTGCCCATGCCACGTACAGGTGTTTAACCAAGGTTTGAAATCTTACCGTGATCTTCCAATTCGTTTAGCTGAATTTGGTTCATGTCACCGTAACGAGCCATCTGGTTCATTACACGGTATTATGCGTGTTCGTGGTTTTACACAAGATGATGCACATATTTTCTGTACTAAAGAACAAATTGGTCAAGAAGTTGCAGACTTTATCAAATTAACTTTAGATGTATATAAAGACTTTGGTTTCGAAGAAGTTCAAATGAAACTGTCTACACGTCCTGAAAAACGTGTGGGTGATGAAGCACTTTGGGATGTAGCTGAAAAATCTTTAGCAGATGCTTTAGATGCAGCAGGTCTTGAATGGGAACTTCAACCAGGTGAAGGCGCATTCTACGGTCCGAAAATTGAATTTTCATTGAAAGACTGTTTAGGTCGTGTATGGCAGTGCGGTACAATTCAATGTGACTTTAACTTGCCTGAGCGTCTAGATGCCTCTTTTGTTACAGAAGATAACGATCGTGATCAACCTGTAATGTTACATCGTGCAATTCTTGGTAGTTTTGAACGATTTATTGGTATACTTATTGAACACTATGCTGGTTTTATGCCACCATGGTTGTCGCCAGTTCAAGCATGCGTAATGAACATTACAGATTCACAAGCAGAAGCGAGTGAGTCAGTCGTCGCAAAACTTAAAGAAAATGGTATTCGAGCTATTTCAGACTTGAGAAATGAGAAGATCGGCTTTAAGATTCGTGAACGTACATTAGAGCGTATTCCTTACTTATTGGTTTTAGGTGACCGTGAAGTAGAGGAAGGTACTGTAAATGTCCGTACTCGCTCAGGAACAAATTTGGGTACTATGTCTATCGATGCTTTCGTTGACTTAGTAAAAGCAGCCGTAGCCGAACGCGGCCGGTACATTGTGGAGTAACAGCGATTAAACAGCCTGACCGTAATCAACAGGGCGGAAAATCAAACCGTCCTGCTTTGAATGATGAAATTCGTGCAAAAGAAGTCCGTCTTGTAGACGAAAATGGTGAGCAAAAAGGTATTGTAAGCCTTGCAGAAGCAGTTCGTGCTGCAGAAGCAGTTGATCTTGACCTAGTTGAGATTGTGGCGAATGCAGAGCCACCTGTATGCAAAATCATGGACTTTAACAAGCATTTGTTTGATCTTAAGCAAAAGCAGAAAGAAGCGAAGAAAAAACAACATCAAGTACAGGTGAAAGAAATCAAGCTACGCCCTGGTACTGATGTTGGTGATTACAACGTAAAATTACGTTCAATTATCAAGTTCCTTGAAGAAGGTAACAAGGTAAAAATCACGTTACGTTTCCGTGGTCGTGAGATGGCTCACCAACAGCTTGGTCTTGCTCAATTGCAAAAAATTGAAGCAGATGTTGTTGAAGTAGGTGTTGTAGAACAAACACCGAAAATGGAAGGTCGTCAAATGGGTATGCTTCTTGGTCCTAAAAAGAAAAAGTAAGCATCTCAATAAAAAAAGCACTGCAATTGCAGTGCTTTTTTTTTGAATAAAATATTAAATTTTTAGGTTTTAAACTTTATATATGCCTATAAATCAAAAATTACTTATCAGTAAAAATATATGATTCTTCTAAGATATTTTTAGATTAAATAGAATAAAAATTTATTTCTAATCTTTGTGTGAAATATAAAATTTTAGTAACAAATAAAGTTTAGAAATTGTGCTATAACGATCTTAATATTACAGAAATAGAAAGAATAGAAGGGATAAAAATGATAGATCTATATTATTGGGGAACGCCTAATGGTCTGAAAATAGCGATTGCTTTGGAAGAAATGGGTTTGGATTATGATATTACCCCAATCAATATTCTAGAGGATGATCAATTTCAACCTGACTTCTTGAGAATTTCTCCAAATAATAAAATTCCAGCAATTGTTGATCAGGATGGTCCAAATCATCAAGCTATTTCTGTGTTTGAATCGGGTGCAATTTTACAGTACTTAGGACGTAAAACGGGGTTGTTTTATCCTCAAGATGAGCAATCTCGTGTTGAGGTAGAACAATGGTTGATGTGGCAAATAGGTGGATTTGGTCCAATGTTAGGGCAGAATCATCATTTTAATAAGTTTGCTGCAGAAGACGTTCCTTATGCGATTGAGCGTTTTATGAAAGAAACCAAGCGTTTATATTCAGTTTTAGAAAAGCAACTTTTAGGACAGCAATTTGTAGCAGGGGAATATTCAATTGCTGATATTGCTATTTTTCCTTGGATTCGTCGTTGTGAGTGGCAAAAAATTAATTTGGATGATTATCCAAATGTAAAAGCATATATGGAACGAATAGAAGCTCGTCCTGCTGTACAGAAAGCACTAGCGATACAAGTTTAAATTTTGATTTATGATAAGATATAAGACCACCCAATGCGGTGGTTTTTTATTGGATGTATTGCATGAAAGACTTTGTTTTAAATTTTACTCGAATTTTAGAAAGTAACCCAAAGATATATTGGAGCATTATTATTGGTATTGTTGGGTGCTTAGCTTTGTTTGTGGTAGAGGCTATTCATGTTCAAAATATCTTGGTTGAACTCAATACAAAAGATCAAGCTTTAATGAAAACAACAATTGATCCTGTCGCTAATCTGTATTTTTGGGCTCGAATCACTGTTCTTGTAGTAATGATTGTTTGGTCGAATGTAGAGTATATGAAAACTAAGAAAATGCTTGGTTTGAAATAAAGCCAAATGTGGGCTTATTTTTTACTTTTTATATCTGCTTTTGGGGCTGCAACATTATTACCTTTGCAGTCTGAAGCCGTACTTTTGGCATTGTTTGCAGAAGGAAGTAAGTCTATTGCTTTATTGATTACTGTTGCGAGTTTAGGGAATGTTTTAGGTTCGTGTGTGAATTGGTATTTAGGTTTAAAGATAGAACAATATAAAAATAAAAAGTGGTTTCCTGTTTCTGAGGCTAAAATGCTTCATGCACAAAAGATTTATCAAAAATATGGTTTTTGGTCTTTATTGCTGAGTTGGGTACCTATTATTGGCGATCCAATTACCTTAATAGCAGGACTTTTAAAAGAAAATTTTGTTCGATTCTTAGTGGTGGTCACAATTGCTAAAGTTGGTCGATATTTATGTATTTATTGGATTTATAAGGGTTTATTTTAATGGTAGTGATGGGTGACTAATTTTTTAGCCACCCATTTTTAATACTTTAAACACAACCATCTTGTTTAAACTGAATTTCATCTTTTAAGTGTGATTTTTTATAAATCCAAAATTTACGTGGTACATCAACTTGAACTGTGGAAATTGCTTGAATTACTTTTTGGTCTAAGTCGTAAATACCCGAACCTTTTTTAATTTTTACTTTTTTCACATCACCATGTTTATTGACTTTAAAGCTAAAGGTTACGCTACGGTTATGACCTTTTAAGTCTGCTGTATCAAGTGAAATTTGTGGCTGAGTGCGATAGTGGAAAGATGTTTTATCTCCCGATTTTTGTGCAAGCCAGTTTTTAGAGTTGAATGCGTATGAGCATTGAACTTCATCTTCTTCAATAAATCTTAAATTGAATGTTTGAAAACCAATAGTAGCAACAGCATTATCTTCTTCAAGATGTGGTTTTACTTTAGATGAACGAACAGCTTGAACTAAAATATCATCTAAATTTTTTAAACCGGTGCTTTCTTGAATTGTTGCATTTGTTACCGAACCTGTTTCATCGGCATAAACGCGTAAAATAGCAGCACGATTTTTTTCTTTTAAATCTTCATTTTTATATTGTGGTTGAGGAAATTTCTCCCATTGAATACGAGTGGTTAAGTGCGCTGGTAATGCTGCACTTTTTTGAACATTTAGTTTTTTAGTTGCATCATTTTCTTTGCTATATGCTGTAGAAAAAGGTAATACAAGCAATAAAGTAGCGCACAGGACATTTTTCATAATTTGAGGGTCTTAATCGAGTTATATGTCGAAAATATAAATTAAACTTTGCAAGTATTTCCTGAATTAAAAATACTCGCAAGTATTAAATGAATTTAAGTCGTATTTCTTAAGTTTCATTGCCCTTATTTATATTAATAGAAAATAGATCTTTGTCTTTTAGGTGATTTATAGCAACGACTACTGTTAGCATCTACTAAATACTATTGTTATAACTATGCGCTAATTTGTTTAGATGAAAGATAGATTTATATGCACTAAGTTAATTCTTGCTAAAAATAAATATGCTGTTATTTGACTGAAATAAAAGAATTGCTTTTGTTTTGAGCAGGGATGCATTAGAATATGTGCTCCCTTACCTGCAGGTCGTTGTTGCAATGGTGCAGAACGTTCCGAACAGGTGTTTAAAGAGGTTGTTATGGCTAAGTTAAAAACTCGCCGTGGTGCAGCTAAACGTTTCAAAGCGACTGCAAACGGTTTCAAGCGTAAACAAGCGTTCAAACGCCACATTTTGACCAAAAAATCTGCTAAACGTATCCGTCAATTGCGCGGCTGTGTAATGGTTCACGTAAGTGACGTTGCTTCAGTTCGTCGTATGTGCCCATACATCTAAGGAGATTATAAATGGCTCGTGTAAAACGTGGTGTTCAGGCGCATCGTCGTCACAAAAAAATTCTTGCTCGTGCTAAAGGTTACTATGGCGCGCGTTCACGTGTTTATCGTGTAGCGTTCCAAGCAGTAATCAAAGCAGGTCAATACGCTTACCGTGACCGCCGTCAAAAGAAACGTCAATTCCGTGCTTTATGGATTGCGCGTATCAATGCTGGTGCTCGTCAAAATGGTTTGTCGTACAGCCGTATGATTTCTGGCTTGAAAAAAGCTCAAGTTATCATCGACCGTCGCGTACTTGCTGACATCGCTATGCATGATTCAGTTGCATTTGCTGCTATCGCTGAAAAAGCGAAAAGCGCATTAGCTGCTTAATCATCTTAGATGATTTAAAAAAGACCGCTTTTAGCGGTCTTTTTTATTGCCTAGAATTTATTGTAGATAGAGCTTTATATGAATATTGTCATTGCAATTGAAATATTAAAATTTTCATTGCAGATTAAGTTGTGACTTTGCTGTTTAATTTGAATCTTGAAATGCGTCTTAAAGCGTTAAAAGAACATTCTGAAAAATATTTACAAACCAAAATAATAACCAATTAAGCAAATAATAACGGTAATACAAATAAGTGTGAAAACACCTGATTTTTCGGCGGTTGTTTTTGGGTTAGGTTTATTTTCTTTTTTGAGGTTTAAGATATTAGATGGAGTGGGTTCTTCTAATGGGCTCTCTTTGATTAAAACTGGTGTAAGTTGTGCTGTTTTATAGTGGTTGGCAACTTTCGTAATGAATTTTGCATGTAAATCGTCAATATGCTGTGAAAAATTACGTATGTTTAGCTGTTCATCGGGGCTAATAACGCTGCCATCATCTTGGTATGGATGTTGTATTTTTTGCTGAATAAAAGTTGAAAGTGCTTCAATGGTGTGAAGAGTGTTGTGAGCGTAATCAGCTTGATAGTCGGTTGGTAGTAAAGATAAGTGATTTTCAGTAGGAAGTTTAATTTCCTCTACAGCACTATTTGGTAATATAAGTCCTGTATAAGGCATATTGGCATTGAGTGGACGTTGAAAACCAAGAGTATATGGATGATTAAATAATTCATTTGCCATATAAGCTTGAATATCATCCCAATTGGGTTGTTTAAAATCTACATCAAGTTGCTTTGCAAGTTTTGAGTTGAGCTCATAGCGCCATAGTACTTCCTGACGAAAATGGCTTGATTGTTTTTGAGGTGCTTGGTATTCATCTTCAGATAAATACCACTCAGGTAATTCTTTACCAAAAATCCATGCTGTTTTTTTGTTTGCCACATGGCTCACAATGAAATGAGGAAAGGCTAGAAGTTCTACATTGGTATTTGGATTTTTTTCATCACTTAGTAAGTTTGAATTGTGTAGGCTTAAGCGCTGAACGCCTTGTTTTTTTAGACCTTCAAGCCAAATATGAAAATGCTGTGCAAGTAAATGTTGTGACATTAAGTCACGGAATAAAAAACTATGTTGATCGAATATAGCGTGGTTAATCCAACGATTGAAGTTTAAATCTTGATTTAAAAACTCATTTCCGTAAGTAACTAAGGTTAATTGTTGTTTCCAAATTTGATCTAGTGCCATCGTGAATGATCTCGTCGTTATTATGAATATCTTATACTTTTTATAAATCTATATGCTAATCAAATTTTACTTACAGCATAACTTCATAAAAGCGACTAAAAACTGTTAGAATATGTGGTTTTATTATATTTTTTAAATTGTTGCTTTGAGAGTTACTATGTCACTGGAAGCCCTGACCACTGAAGCGCTTGCTGCGATTGCAGCAGCAGAGGACCTTGCTACACTCGATCAAGTACGAGTGCAATTTACAGGGAAAAAAAGCCAGCTTGCTGAACAATCGAAGTCGCTTGGTAAAATGGATCCTGAAGAACGTAAAGTTTTTGGTGCCCAAATTCATGCTGTGCGTGAAGCAATTACGGGTGCGTTAACGGAGCGTCAAGCAGAATTGCAAAAAGCAGTACTAGAACAAAAGCTTGCAAGCGAAACTGTAGATATTACATTGCCGGGTCGCGGTCAAACTGTTGGTAGTATTCATCCTGTTACGCAAGTACAAGAGCGTATTTGTCAGTTCTTTACTAAAGCAGGTTTTACTGTTGCGACTGGTCCTGAAGTTGAGGATGATTATCACAACTTTGAAGCATTGAATATTCCGGGTCATCACCCTGCACGTGCAATGCATGATACTTTCTATTTCGATGTAAACCATCTTTTACGTACGCATACATCGGGTGTGCAAATCCGTACGATGGAAACTCAGCAACCGCCAATTCGTATTGTGTGTCCAGGTCGTGTATATCGTTGCGACTCAGACCAAACACATTCGCCAATGTTTCATCAAATTGAAGGTTTATACGTAGCAGAGAACACAAGCTTTGCTGAGTTAAAAGGTTTGTTGGTGAACTTGCTGAACGAATTTTTTGAAAAAGACCTTAAAGTACGCTTCCGTCCATCTTATTTTCCGTTCACTGAACCAAGTGCAGAAGTAGATATTATGGATGAGCGCGGTAAATGGCTGGAAGTATTGGGTTGCGGTATGGTGCATCCGAATGTTTTACGTTCTGCAGGTATTGATCCAGATAAATATAAAGGCTTTGCATTTGGTCTTGGTGTAGAGCGTTTTGCAATGCTTCGTTATGGCATTAACGATTTACGTATGTTCTACCAAAATGATGTGCGTTTCTTACGCCAATTTGCTTAAACAGATTTTTTGTAAATTCTCTCCTAACCTCTCCTTTATAAAAGGAGAGAAACTTCTCGAAATAAATTAAAAGTAGAGAGGTTCTTCCTCTTAGTTGAAGGGAGTTAGGGAGGGATTAAGAATTTAGATATATAGGTTTTTATAAATGAAAATTAGCGAAAATTGGTTGCGCACATGGGTAAACCCTGCAATTGATAGCGATACACTATCAGACCAACTGACTATGCTTGGTTTAGAAGTGGATGATTTATCTCCAGCAGCAAAACCATTTACAGGTGTTGTGGTTGGTGAAGTTTTAACAGTAGTACAACACCCTGATGCTGATCGTTTACGTGTAACAACAGTAAATATTGGTTCAGGTGAGCCACTTCAAATTGTATGTGGTGCGCCAAACGTACGTGTAGGTATGAAAGCTCCTGTTGCAACTGTTGGTGCTGTTTTACCAGGCGATTTCAAAATTAAAAAAGGCAAACTTCGTGGTGTTGAATCGCAAGGTATGCTTTGTGGTGCATCTGAAATTGATTTAGAAGACAAAATTGATGGTCTTTTAGAACTTCCTGCTGATGCACCTGTAGGTGTAAATGTTCGTGAATATTTAAACCTTGATGACAATGTGATTGATATTAGTATCACACCTAACCGCGGTGATTGTTTTAGTATCCGTGGTATTGCACGTGAAATTGGTGTGATTAACCAACTTCCTGTAACGGCACCTGAAATTAAAGAAGTTACTGCAACAATTACTGACGAAAAGAAAGTTGTTGTTGAAACTGATGGTTGTCCACGTTATTTAGGTCGTGTGATTAAAAATGTAAATACTAAAGCTCCAACTCCTGAATGGATGGAGCGTGCACTTGCTCGTTCGGGGATCCGTCAACATAGTATTCTTGTTGATATTACTAACTATGTATTAATGGAGTTAGGTCAACCTTTACATGCTTTTGATGGCGGTAAAGTTGAAGGTGCGGTACATGTTCGTCAAGCAACGGCAGCTGAAAAGTTAACTTTGCTTAATGAGCAAGAGGTTGAGCTTTCTGAAAATGTAATGGTCATTGCAGATGATAATAAAGCACTTGCAATTGCAGGGATCATGGGTGGTTTGTCATCTGCTGTGTCAGATACAACAACTGAAATTTTCTTAGAATCTGCATTCTTTGATCAACTTCATATTGCAGGTCGTGCGCGTAGCTTTGGTCTACATACCGATGCATCTCAGCGTTATGAACGTGGTGTAGATTTTGAATTGCCAATGATTGCAATGCATCGTGCATCACAATTAATTAGCGAACTTGCTGGTGGTGAATTCGGCCCTATTACTGTTGCAGAAAAAACAGAATTATTGCCAAAACGCGATGCGATTGAATTGAAGCAAGCTCAAGTTGATCAATTACTTGGTTATAAAGTTGAATCTGATTTTATTACAGATGCTTTAACTCGTTTAGGTTGCACTGTTACTGTTAACGCTGAAGGTGAGTGGACTGTAGTACCACCATCACATCGTTTCGATATGGTTATTTACCAAGACTTGATTGAAGAAGTTGCACGTATCCATGGTTATGACAACATTCAAATCAGTCTACCTGTTATTGATGTAAAACTTGCAAAATACAAAGATCAATTTGAACTTGCACAATTGCGTCAAACAGTTGTTGCGCTAGGTTATCAAGAAGCAATTAGTTTTAGTTTTGCGGATTTGAAACTTGAAAAGCAATTAAACCCTGCTGTGAATCCATTGGCATTGGCAAACCCAATTTCAAGCGACTTAGCAGTAATGCGTTCTACATTGTTATCAAGTTTGATTCCATGTGTACAATACAACATTAATCGCCAGCAAAGTCGTGTTCGCTTCTTTGAATTAGGTTTACGCTTTGATTATCAAGATGCAGCAAGTATTCATGATCTTAAGCAGATTCCAACTTTAGCGTTAATTGCTGTTGGTTCAAAGAGTGTTGAATCTTGGCATGGTAAAGTACAAGCAATGGATTTCTTTGACTTCAAAGGTGAGGTAGAGGAAGTTTTAGCAGCGGCACGCTTAAATGTTGAATATGTACGTTCAGAAAAATCGTGGTTACATCCTGGCCAATCTGCTGAAATTTTAGTAGATGGAAAATCGATTGGTTATTTAGGTCGTTTACACCCATCTTTAGAAAATGCACTAGATTTGGGCACAACTTGGGTTGCTGAACTTGATCAGCAGGCTGTTTTGCAAACTTATGTATCTAATTTTACAGAATTATCACGATTTCCATCGGTTAGACGTGATATTGCGCTTTTAATTAATGATAAGATTAATGTTAGCGAAATTCAGCAACTTATCGAAAAAACAGGCGGAGAGTTATTAGACTCTACTTGGTTATTCGATGTGTATACTGGTCAAGGTGTTGAAGAAGGCAAGCGTTCACTCGCATTTGCTTTGTTATGGCAACATCCATCACGTACACTTGAAGATGCTGAAATTAAATCTGGTATGGATAACATACTTCAAGTTTTAGAACAAACTTACCAAGCTACATTGAGGGCCTCATGACAGCACTAACAAAAGCAGAAATGGCTGATCATTTAAGTGAGCTCACGAGTTTAAATCGACGTGAAGCAAAACAAATGGTCGAGTTATTCTTCGATGAGATTAGCCAAGCGCTAATCTCTGGGGAACAAGTTAAACTTTCAGGTTTTGGGAATTTCGAACTACGTGACAAACGTCAACGTCCAGGTCGAAACCCTAAAACAGGTGAGGAAATTCCGATTTCCGCTCGCCGTGTTGTAACCTTCCGTGCGGGACAAAAATTCCGTCAACGCGTTGGAAATGAGCAGATCGATTGATCTGCTTTTTTATGCCTTTAATTGAATGAAATATCGGTATTGTTATTAAGGGCTTTGTTATACATGTGACTTAAAGCATAGTGAATAGATTTTTTATAAATTTTAGGCATAAAAAAAGAGAACCGAAAGGTTCTCTTTTTTTTGAGTAAATAATCGTTAGATTATTTAGCTTCAGAAGCAGCAACTTCAGAAGCAGCATCGATAGCTTCAGAAGCAGCAACAGTAGCTTCAGAAGCAGCAGCTTCAGCTTGAACAGCAGCGTCAGATGCAGCAACAACTTCAGAAGCAACAGCTTCAGATGCAGCAGCAGGAGCTTCTTCAGTTTTTTTAGCACAACCAACGAAAGCTAAAGTAGTAGCAACTGCAGCAGCAATAGCGATTTTTTTGAATAACATGGCATCACTCTCTAAAAGAATTAGATTAAAAATAACCTACGTTAGCCTGTAGTTTGCTTTTATTATCCTAAATTTGTTAGGCAGTAACAATGCATGAGCAGTCTAACTGGTCTGCGGCTATCCTATCACTGAGCATGGGGAATTGCTACTAAAGATTAAAGAAAAATGTTTAAAAAATGACTAATTTTTAGGTTTATTAACAGGAAATAACTATAAAAAATTAAATATAAATAGGATAAGTGCAATATAAACCCTTAAATTTACTATGGTTTTTGTTAAATAAATTATAATAATCATAAACTTAAAAATAAAGTTACATAAAAAAAGAGCAAATGTTTATTTATGTAATTGATGTCAACCAAATAAAAAGGGCTATCGTTTAGATAGCCCTTTTATTGAAATATAAGTGAATATTAGTTTGAAGCTTTACGTTTCATTTGATCAAAGAAATCATCATTAGTTTTCGTTTCTTTCATGCGATCAAGTAGGAATTCCATTGCGGCTAACTCATCTTGAGTATGAAGTAACTTACGTAAAATCCAGACTTTACGTAGATTATCTTCACTCATTAAACGCTCTTCACGACGAGTACCAGATTTTTTGATATTCATTGCAGGGAATACACGTTTTTCTGCAATACGACGATCAAGTGTAATCTCTTGGTTACCAGTACCTTTGAACTCTTCGTAAATAACTTCATCCATTTTACTACCTGTTTCAATTAAGGCAGTAGAGATGATTGTAAGAGAACCACCTTCTTCAATATTACGTGCAGCACCGAAGAAGCGTTTTGGACGTTCTAATGCGTGTGCATCAACACCGCCTGTTAATACCTTGCCTGAAGAAGGGATTACAGTGTTATAAGCACGCGCTAAACGCGTAATAGAGTCAAGTAAGATAACAACGTCTTTCTTATGCTCAACAAGACGTTTTGCTTTCTCAATAACCATTTCAGCAACTTGTACGTGACGAGCAGGTGATTCATCAAATGTAGATGCAATCACTTCACCACGAACTGTACGTTCCATTTCAGTTACTTCTTCAGGACGTTCATCAATAAGAAGAACGATTAAGAAAACTTCTGGGTTATTACGTACGATTGATTGCGCAATGTTTTGAAGTAACATTGTTTTACCCGCTTTTGGCGGAGCAACAATAATAGAACGCTGACCTTTACCGATAGGGGCAACTAAATCGACAACACGTGCTGTTAAATCTTCAGTTGTACCGTTACCTAGTTCCATTACCAATTGTTCAGTTGGGAATAAAGGTGTTAAGTTTTCAAATAAGATTTTGTTACGCGCATTTTCTGGTGTGTCGTAGTTAATTTGATTTACTTTTAATAAAGCAAAATAACGTTCACCTTCTTTAGGAGGACGAATAGTACCGTTAATGGTATCGCCAGTGCGAAGGTTAAAACGACGAATTTGAGATGGGCTGATATAGATATCATCAGGACCAGCTAAATACGAACCTGCTGCTGTGCGTAAGAAACCAAAGCCATCTGCTAGAATTTCGAGAACGCCATCACCAAAGATCTCTTCACCATTCATAGCATGACGCTTTAAGATGGCAAAAATGATGTCTTGCTTACGGTTACGAGCCATTCCTTCGAGACCCATAAACTCTGCAATTTTGATGAGTTCGCCAATCGGTTTTTTCTTGAGTTCTGTTAAATTCATATGTGGTCAGATAGAAAGTGAAATTCTAAGGTACGGTTGGATAGAAAGCACAAATAGGCCGCAGACATGCAAAAAACGAAAGTAATTGATTCGCACAATAACAATTCAGAGAACTGAAATTTTATTAAAAAAGAAGTGTGAAAAACAATTTCTGTTGCCGAGCGGCATCTTATGTGTTGTGTCTTGTAAGAACTAAGGGACTAGAAACCCAATATTTCTTGAATATGCAATATAAGAGAGAATAAGGGATTTGTCAATTTCTAGCCGAAAAAAATACGCTATATTTCATAGCGTATTTTTTAATCTTGATGATTCTGTCTAAATTCTTAGATATTTTCATCAATGAAAGCAGTTAATTTAGATTTTGGAGCAGCGCCAACTTGTTGTGCTACAACCTCACCATTTTTGAACATTAACAAAGCAGGAATGTTGCGGATGTTGTAGTTCACAGCTGTTTGTTCGCATGAAGTTACATCAACTTTAACAATTTTAACTTTACCTTCGTATTCTGTAGCTAATACTTCTAGTACAGGTGCAATTGCTTTACATGGCGCGCACCAGCCCGCCCAAAAGTCAACAAGTACAGGTGTGTCAGATTCTAATACGTCTGCAGAGAAGTTAGCATCTGTTGTGTTTACGATGTTGCCAGACATGGGTTTTGCTCCGATATAATCTTTTTAAAGATGGTATTAATGTTCTTAGTATTACATAGCCATCTTTAACAATGTAGGGGTATAGTTAAATTTTCAACCTTTCTGTATTTTTTGTCTAATTGATGCTCACGATGATGATAATCGTGTAACACTATTGTCATAAATAAGAAAAAGTGATGGATGCCCAAAAAACACATTATAAATGGCTTTTAAATTGCATGTAGGTGAATTACTCTAGTCACAGTTCTGAATAGGTTTATTTATAGAATGTCTGATTTTTTAATTGATGAAGAGTTACTTGCTGCTATTGATATGGGATCAAATAGCTTTCATTTAGCTATTGCTCGTGTAGATCACGGAGAAGTAAAAAAAGTTGCGTCAATGTCAGAAAAAGTGCAATTGGCAGCAGGCTTAGATGAAAATAAGAACTTAACAGAAGCAGCTCAACAACGAGGTTTAGCTTGCTTGGCTCGTTTTGTAGGGCGTTTAGGATCAGTTCAGCCAAACCGTTTGCGTATTGTAGCCACAAATGCTTTACGCCAAGCGAAAAATGGACATGAATTTATTCAAAAAGCGGCTGAAATTTTACCAAAACCAATTGAAATTATTGCTGGTCGTGAAGAAGCTCGTCTTATTTATTTAGGTGTATCTCACACCATGGAAAATAGTGGGCGTCGTTTAGTTGTTGATATTGGTGGTGGTTCAACAGAGTTGATTATTGGTGAAGAGTTTGAGCCAATTCATACAGAATCATTGCAAATGGGCTGCGTCGCTTTCACTAAAAAGTTTTTCCAAGATGGAGAAATTACAGTAAAAGCGTTTGATAAAGCATTTGTTGCAGCACGAAAAGAATTATCAGGTATTGCCAATACATATAAAAAAGAAGGTTGGGATACTGTTGTTGGTTCGAGCGGAACTATTAAGGCGTGTCGTCAAATTATTGTAAATATGGGCTGGAGTGATGAAAAAGAAAGTCTCACTCGTGAAGGTCTAGATAAGTTAAAAGATAAGCTATTTAAATATAAACATATTTCAGATATGGAATTTGATGGTCTCAAAGAAGATCGTCGAGCAGTTTTGCCAGCAGGCATTGCCATTTTATATGCCGTTTTTGATGTTTTAGAGATAGATTCACTTTTATATTCTGATGGGGCATTACGTGAAGGTGTAATGTATGACCTTTTAGGTCGTTTCCAGCATGAAGATATTCGTGATCGAAGTGTTCAAGCACTTATGGGGCGTTACAACTCAGATCCTAAACAAGCAGAACGTGTCGTTAAAACAGCGCAGCATTTGTTTGATTGTGTTGCTGAAAAACTACATTTAACTAGTGATGATAGTGATTTACTGCGTCGTGCCGCTTATTTACATGAAATTGGCTTAGCGATTAGTCACGCTGGTTATCATCGTCATGGTGCATACTTATTGCAACATTCTGATATTGCTGGTTTCTCACAAATTGACCAAAATCATCTTTCTCATTTAGTTGCTCATCACCGTAGAAAGTTACGAAGTGATGCTAAATTTGACATTATGAAAGTAGGTGGTAGCAAATTACTGCACTTATGTCTATTGCTTCGATTATCTGTTTTATTAAATCACAGTCGTAGCGATGAGATGCTTCCTGCCATTGAATTGGTGGTACATAATGAGCAACAATGGCAACTAAGTGTTTCTGGCGATGCAAAACAATGGCCTTTACTTGTTGCAGACTTGCATGATGAGCAAGCGCAATTTAAGCATTGTGACATTGAATTGAATATTCAGGCGGAACAATTCATTCATTAACGTACGGTTAATTTAAGGATAAGGTCGACCTATGAAAAATAAAACAGTCCAATCTAAAGCATGGGCAACAGTTCAAATTGCACGTCATCCTGAACGTCCGCAGTTCCTAGATTACGTTGGTGAAATTTTTACAGAATTTGATGCTTTGCATGGTGATCGCTTATTTGGTGATGATGGTGCAATGGTAGGTGGTTTAGCTCGTTTTGATGGTCAACCAGTGATGATTGTTGGTCAACATCGCGGTCGTAGCACACGTGAAAAATTACAGCACAATTTTGGTATGAGTAACCCAGAAGGTTATCGTAAATCTCAGCGTCTTTTAGATATGGCTGAGCGTTTTAATCTTCCTGTATTGACTTTTATTGACACAATGGGCGCATACCCAGGTGTTGGTGCTGAAGAGCGTGGTCAAGCTGAAGCTATTGCAACAAGTCTTGCACAATTGTCTAACTTAAAAGTACCTGTAATTGCTACTGTACTTGGTGAAGGTGGTTCTGGTGGTGCTTTAGGTATTGGTGTTGCAGACCGTGTGATTATGCTTTCTCACAGTATTTATTCAGTGATTTCACCTGAAGGCTGTGCTTCAATTTTGTGGAAAACAGCTGAAAAGGCTGAACAAGCAAGTGATGCATTGGCGCTTACAGCTGAAAAATTGAAAAAAATGGGCATTGTGGAATATGTTGTAGATGAAGGTGAGGGTGCTCACTTACATCCAGAACAAGTTATGCAAAACTTGAAGACTGTGTTAAAACAAGCGCTTGAAGAATTGCAACCAATGGATGCGAATGAACGATGCGAAGCGCGTTACCAGCGTTTAATGAAGTTTGGCAGCGACAATTTAGGTCTAACTGCTTAAAACAACTTCAGAATTTTCCAGAAAATTCTTCGTTTTTAATAGGGTGTAGCGGTGGCATGGATTCCATGTTGCTTCTGCATCTGATGTCACTGTTATACCCAGAAAAAGTTCGTGCAATTTATGTTGATCATCAATTGCAGTCTTCAAGCGAACAATGGGGCGAGTTTGTTTTGGCGCAATGCCAACAACTGAATGTTCCATGTATTGTGCAGGCTGTAAATGTTGCTGATGGCAATTTAGAAAGCCAAGCAAGATCAGCTCGATATCAAGCATACGAACAACATATCCAGTCTAATGAAATTTTAGTCCTCGCACATCACCAACAAGATCAAGCTGAAACCTTAATACTTCGCTTACTTTCGGGTGCAGGTATTCATGGTTTATCTGCTATGCGTGAAATAGATTGCCGTGAAAGTTTAACTATTTGGCGACCACTACTTAATACGTCACATGATCAAATTTGCCAATGGGCGGATCAATTGAATGTGCAAAATATTCAAGATCCGACAAATAGTGATACGCATTATGATCGAGCATGGTGTCGTGAAGAGTTGTGGCCTATTTTGCAGTCACGCTTTCCAAAAATGCAGCAAGCTTTAGTTCGAACCAGTTATTTAATGCAAGATGCTGAAGAAATTTTGCATGAGGTGCTATTACAAGATTTAGAGTGTTGTGGTGATGATATAAAATTAAATTTAAATGAATTCAATAAACTTACTTGTGCAAGAAAACGTCAGCTTTTATCGTATTGGATGAAAGGTCAGAATCAGTATCGACCATCATTTGATATGGTTGAACGTATTCAAAATGAAGTAATTGATTCAAAATTAGATTCACAAGCTGCGGTACATTGGAGTGGATTTTATTATGCTCGCTATCAGCAAGTGTTATATCGAATTTCAAAAGATGTATTTCTGGCGGAAAAATCAATTGATTTAACACCCATAGCTCAACAGTTTAAGTTAAATGAATGTATTTATTTACCTTCGGGGCAATTTCAAATTTCCACTCAAGATATAGGCTTGTCTTTTGAGTTGCTTGAAAAACCATTGTGTTTAACGATTAGACAAGGTGGTGAAAAAATTCATTTGTATGGTCGAATAGGGGCTTGGCCGTTAAAAAAAGCCATACAAGAAGCACAAATTTTTCCATGGCAACGTCATACAATACAAATATTAAGCATAGATAATGTTATGCTAGGTGCGTTTACACCGAAAGGTTTTTGGTTGGCACAATCTGTGTATTGTGAAACAGGTGGTTGGCAACCAAAGTTAATGAACAAAGATCAAACTCATAGATGAGCGTGAAAAAATGACGGCAGTTTTAGATTGTAATATTAGTTTTATTGGTGGCGGTAACATGGCCCAAGCCTTAATAGGTGGCTTGATTGCACGTGGTTTACCTGCAACACGTATTACAGTTTCAGATCCAGTAGAACAAGTACGTCAGTTGTTGCAAGAAAAGGATGTGCAAGTTACTGAAGATAATGTGGCAGCAATTCAAACAGCAGATGTAGTTGTTTTTGCAGTAAAACCACAAGTTTTGGCACAAGTTTTAAAGCCGTTAAATGGGCTATTTACGAATAAATTGGTGATTTCAATTGTTGCGGGTGCTGAAATTTCAACAATTTCAGAGTTGCTTGGAACTAACCAAGTTGTCCGTGTTATGCCAAATACACCTGCACTTGTTCAAACAGGCGCGCATGGTTTATATGCAACAGAAGCTGTCTCTGAAAAAGACCGTAATTTGGCAAGTCAAGTTTTAGCAGCAACAGGGTTGGCTATTTGGGTAAATACAGAAGCTCAGATTGATGCTGTAACCGCAGTTTCTGGTTCTGGTCCTGCATATTTCTTCTATTTAATGGAGAGTATGATTCGTGCAGGTAAAAACCTAGGTTTAGATGAAAAAGTTGCAACAGAATTGACTTTGCAAACAGCCTTGGGTGCTGCACAAATGGCAATTACCAGTTCAAATACACCAGCAGAATTGCGTAAGAATGTAACGTCACCCAATGGTACAACACAAGCTGCGATTGAAGTTTTTGATCATGGTCAAGTTTCACAAACCATTCAAGCTGCATTAGCTGCTGCGCAAAAGCGTAGTCAGGTGCTTGCACAAGACTTGAGTGATAGCGTTAAATAAATTTGAATTAATTAGGAAAGTTTCGATATGGGTGCAAATTCTGCGCTAATTTTTGGCATCATCATTAACGTAGCGATTTTGCTCGTATTCTTCCGCTTTTTAATGCAATTGGCAGCAGTAAGCCCTTATAACCCAGTTGTACTTTCTACGGTAAAAGCAACCAAAATTGTGGATGTTTTTAGCCGAATTTTTCCAACTGTTGCAAATGGACGAGTAAATTTAGCAGCATTAGCTTTAGTTGTTGTGCTGTATTTGTTGAAAATTTTTGGCATGATGTACTTAGCAGGTGCAATGCCAAATAGTCCTATTCACTTGGTTATTTTAACTTTTGTGACGATGATTCAAGATTTAATTCGCTTTTGTCGTTACTTAATTTTTGCCACTATTATTTTGAGCTGGGTTGTGATGTTTACACAATCGCGCTCACCTTATATTGAAGTCATTCAAGAGTTAGCTGAGCCTTTACTTGCGCCATTTCGTCGTATTTTACCGAATATGGGAATGATTGATCTTTCTCCAATTGTTGCTTTCTTAGCATTGTTTGTTGCAGAAATTATTATGAATGAAGTCGCAAAAGCATTATTGATCGGGCTATAAAATTTCAGCAATAAAAAGGACGCTAATGCGTCCTTTTTTATGTTAAAGCGAAATTTCCTCTCTTTTTAGGAGAGGGGTAGGGAGAGGTATTCCCAACCTTCCTCCTACAAGGAGAAAGAAGCTTTACATTAATGCGCTTCATCCCAGTTTTTACCTTTACCTACTTCTACAATAAGTGGTACTGAAATTTGTAAAACAGATTGCATGACTTCAGCAAGTTTTGGTGCAAGCTCATCTGCAATGTTTTCATCAACTTCAAATACCAATTCATCGTGTACTTGTAAAAGCATTTTGGCTTGATCTTTTGGAAGCATTTTTTCAACCTCAATCATTGCCATTTTAATGATATCTGCTGCTGAACCTTGAAGTGGCGCATTAATCGCTGCACGTTCAGCGGCTTTACGTACCATCATATTTCGGGCATCGATATCTGGTGTATATAAACGACGACCTAAGATTGTTTCAACAAAGCCTTGTTCTAAAGCAACTTGGCGAGTGCGTTGCATATACTCATAAATGCCAGGGTAGCGATGGAAGTATTGCTTAATATAATCTTGCGACTCTTGGCGAGTAAAACCAAGTTGACGAATAAGACCAAATTCAGACATGCCGTAAAGTAGACCGAAGTTTACAGCTTTGGCTTGGCGGCGTTGATCATTGGTCACATCTTCAAGTGCAATGCCTAAAACTTCTGAAGCTGTACGACGGTGAACGTCTTGCCCATTATTAAATGCATCAACTAAAGCAGCATCTTGTGAAAAATGTGCCATTAAGCGAAGTTCAATTTGTGAGTAATCGGCAGCAAGTAAAATACGACCTTTCGGTGCAATAAATGCTTTACGAATTTGACGCCCAATTTTTTCACGTACAGGAATATTTTGTAAATTTGGGTCAGTAGATGATAAACGACCTGTTGCCGTTAAAGCTTGATGATAGCTTGTATGTACACGATGTGATTCATCATTGGCTTGTTTTAATAAGCCATCTGTATAGGTGCTTTTGAGCTTCGATAAACCACGATATTCTAAAATTAAATCTGTAATCGGGTGATCAATTTTTTCTAAAACACTTTCACTTGTACTGTATTGACCTGTAGACGTTTTCTTTCCACCTTTCAGACCTAACTTATCAAACAAAACCTCACCAACTTGCTTTGGTGAGCTGACATTGAAGCTTTCGCCTGCAATTTCAATAATTTGATTTTCTAAATTTTGAATGGTATTAGCAAAATCTACGCCTAACTCATCTAAGAAGTTTAAATCTAGCTCAATACCGTTTTCTTCCATCATTGTTAAAACGTGAGCAACAGGCATTTCAATATTATGAAGAAGATTTAAAAGTTCAGGGTGCTTACGTAATTTTTCATCTAAAACTTCATAAAGACGATAAGTCACATGTGCATCTTCAGCGGCATAATGTGCTGCTGTTTCAATTTCAATTTGATTAAAGGTTTTTTGTTTAACACCTTTGCCTGCAACTTGTTCGTAAGTTGTGGTGAAGTGACTCAAATATAAACGTGAAACATCATCCATACCATGGCGTGTTGCAACAGAATTTAATACATAAGATGCAAGCATGGTATCGAAATACCAACCTTGTAACGCAATGCCGTGATTTTCTAAAACGTGTGCATCATATTTTAAATGATGTCCAATTTTTTGAATTTCAGGGTTTTCTAATATTGGTTTAATTTGAGCTAAAACGGTTTCACGATTTAATTGTTCTGGAGCACCTTCATAATCGTGTGCGAGCGGAACGTAATACGCATCTTTCGCATCGAAGGCAACAGAAAAACCGACAATTTGTGCAATACGATAATCCAAGCTTGTTGTTTCTGTATCAAAAGCAAAACGCTTTTCTGTGTTTAAGCGTTGGAATAATTTGTCCCAATCTGCTTGAGTTAAAACGGTATGATAAGTTGCTTCACCGAGTTGATCATCTACACTTGTTACAGATGCATGATCTTCATTTTCTGTTGATGCTGCTACAGTTGTATCTTTTACAATCGCTTTAGTTGCTTGCTTGTAGGTTGCATTATTGGGGTTGTTTGGATGATCCAATGACTGTAATTGAGTACGGAATTCTAGCTCAGTATATAAGTTACGAAGTGCATCGACATTTGGATCTTGTAGTTTTAAGTCATCATAGCCAAAGTTTAAATCTAGATCGATCACAATACTTGCAAGTTGATGGTCTAAGGCAATGCCTTCTGCGCTGTCTTTAATGTTTTGACCAACTTTGCCTTTAATTTTATCGACATTTTCTAAAATACCGCCGATAGAACCGTATTCTGTAAGTAGTTTGGCAGCAGTTTTCGCACCAACACCAGGAACACCCATAATGCCGTCAGAAGCATCACCCATAAGAGTCAAGTAGTCGATAATTTGATTTGGCCAAACGCCAAATTTTTCAAATACACCATTTACATCAAGTGGACGTTCTTTAAAACTGTCTTCTAGGGTCACTTTATCAGTCACAAGCTGCGCCATGTCTTTATCTCCTGTAGAGATAAGAACTTGATGACCTAAAGCTTCGGCACGTTTTGCTAAAGTACCAATGACATCATCAGCTTCAGCACCAGGAAGGGTATGTAGCGGAATACCTAAAGCACGAATAAGCGCATGTAGATATGGAATTTGTTGTGAAAGCTCATCAGGCATACTCGGACGATCACCCTTATAAATAGGTGAAAGCTCATGTCTGAAAGTTGGTTCGGGAGTATCGAAAATAACAGCCATATGTGTAGGCTGAATTCGACGCATTAACTTTTGAATAGCGGCAATTGCACCACGGACGGCATTTGTTTGCAATCCTGTTGACGTGGTTAATGGGGGCACAGCGTGAAATGCACGAAATAAAAAGTATGAGCCATCGACCAAGACAAATGGTGGCATTGATAAAGTCCTTATCCAAATAACGGTGTTATTGTACGTGATTTTTGAAGTTATCGCAGAAACATGATTTTAACGCTAGATTATCGAAGATCTATACAAGATAAAATATGTGAGTGTGTGGAGTTAATAATATAAATAGATAAAAAATCCCTCAAATTGGAGGGATTTTATTTTTGAAAAAATTATTTTAAGTCAGGTTCACGTTTAACTTCTTTCTCATTTGCATATTGATCGATATCTTCCTGTGTTAATGGTCGAAGAGGATGATCGACAAAGCCCATTTTGGGTACAGGAATTTCAATTTGATTTGAAAGGAAACCATTTCGAATACGTTCTTGCATTTCATCACGAACTTTTAAGAAGTTTTCTTGCTGGCACCAAACGGCAAAAAGTAACTCAATTGATGATTCACGGAAAGCCGTTACGGTAACCGCAGGCTTTGGATCGGTAAGTACCAAGTGATATCTATTTGCAACATCCAATAAAACTTCACGTACTTTAATGATGTCTTCGTGGAAATTAATAGCAAGCGTAATCGGGATTCGCCGTATGGGAAACTTAGATAAGTTTTGTACGGGGGCTCGAATAAGTTGCTCGTTTGGCAAACGGACATAAATATTATCTTGTGTAAGAAGTTTCACTGATAGTAAATCAATCGAAATCACTTCACCTTCAATGGTATGTCCACGGATAAGTGTAATTTGAATGGTATCTCCAATTTCAAAGGAGCCTTCGCCAATCAAGAAAATACCACTAATTAAGTTAGATGCAGATGTTTGTGACGCAAAACCCAGTGCAACCGTTAAAATACCTGCTGCACCCAAGAACACACTAAGTTTAAATCCAGCTTCCTTTAGACTTGTCATAAAGAATAACAAGAAAATGAAGTAGAAAATCCCTCGACGCCAAATAAGACGTTGATGTGCGTTAAAACGAGATCCGATAGTACGAATAAAGGTGTTTGAAATAAAACGTGCAATTAGAAAGCCAATAAAACATAAAATAATTGCGACTAAAATTTCAGTTAAACGATCTGTATTAATATTGGTAAATATACCTGTGATCGTTTGGGTAACATCTTTTGTAATTTGATTATCTGCCATGTTACCCCCTTAGAAAAATGATTCAAACATATTAAACAACATACCAGCAGGCTCACGTGGTGGATGAAGATAGGTAACTTCGCCAGCAAGTGGTGGTGTTCTATTTTCTAAGCGAATTCGGGGAGGTCTATCTAAACCTTCATGAATGACTTTAATTTGAGAAGTCCATAAGCGATCTGTTGTTTCACTATAAAATAAAGGTAAAGCAGGAACAGGGACGCTCATTCGATCAAAACGAAGTTGCTGATTACTTGTGTTATGAAATTCAATAGGTGTAACGGCACGAAATGCACGACGTGTAAGTTGTTTTAACTCTGTTCTACCATCGACGGCTGTGGCATAACAAATTTCCCCAGTACGAGGGTTAGGGCCAAACCAAGTATCTTTAGGTAAAATAATAGGTAAGTCGAATATTGGCTCTTTGTGACCTTCAATAAAGCCTGATAGCCATAAAGGTGTACTAATATATAAGGTTCCACGTTGACCAGCAGGAATGTAAATCGGGTCAATAGGTTTAATTACGACTGATCGATTTGCAAGGCGTGGTAGTAATTGTAATTTACTTTCAGTTTTCCTGAACATGTAGCGTTCAATTTCAAGCGGTTGAGGAAATCCAAAATTTGGATCTTCAATTTTATGCCACACTTGTTCATAGTCATATTGAACTTGAGGGCGATGGTATTCCAAGCGCCACTCTTGCATGCCACGAGTAATACGAAAAAGTAGAGAGCCAAATTGCCATGCTTGAGGAATATTGAGTTCGAATTCTTTTTCTCCCCACCACTGAATGTCATGAGGATTAGATTTTAAAAAAGTATTATTTTCTGACAATTCAATATCCTTCTTCTTCCTAGGTACTAAACAGACGTATTGTTACTATATATCTTAACGTATATGTAAATTGAATTATTTCAATATTATTATGGAAACAAGCATAAGATGTTTAAATAGTTACAAATTAGTAAATATAAATTTATAACACAATTTGAAAAGAGTGCTTATTTAAAGCACGCAAATAAAAAATCAGTAGTACGTGCTACTGATTTTGAATGCACTAGCTTTACTTTACCAAAGTTCGATAATTTTACTCATTAATTGTGCACGAAATGGTGCTGTCGGGTTGCCTGCGTTACGACGAGTTTCATTTTCATAAAATTTCTGCCATGTTTGTATCATTTCTAATGAAACATCTTGGCTTTTAAGTTTTTGAACGTCTTCTTTGGTGATGTTGTTTAATCTCTTTTCAGCACCATCAGGTCCTGTTCCCCAACCAATAACCCCTTGTCCGAATGAAGGAAGACTCATGTTATTTGGTGTAGGTGGTATTTCTAAACGTGGAATATTTGGATTCACTAAAGACTGTATTTGTGGGCGAACATTTTTTGAAATAGTGAGTTCTGCAAATACTGTTGATGACATACAAATAAGGAATGTACTAACGATGGCGTTTTTTAGCATAATAATAGGAGATGGATGTAAATAAGAATCATTATTATAATATAAGCTTGCTTGTATTTAAAATGATATTGTTCTGAAAGACGATATATTAGTAATTGATTAAAACGCGATGATTCATGAGTGGCATAGAGTCACGAATCACTTGTTGTTCAGCTAAGTCGAAGGGAACGGTAATAAGCTGAGCTCCTTCATTTTCAACACTCGCTAGAATTTTCCCGCGAGAATTGGTTGCAGCTGTATGCCCCCAAGTTTGACGTTTCTCACCGTGCCAACCTTGTTGAGCGGCACCTAAAACTTGACATTGACTATCCATTGCACGTGCTTGTAATAACAGTTGCCAGTGCATTTCACCTGTTGTGTAGGTAAAAGCAGCTGGTGCAGTTAAAATATTTGCACCTTGGTTCCGAAGCATGAGCGCTAGCTCAGGAAAGCGTAAGTCATAGCAAACCATTAAGCCGATGTTGCCAAACGGTGTTTTTGCAACAACAACTTCTGTTCCTGGTTCAAAGTTTTTAGATTCTTGATATCCACCAACAGCATCACTTACTTGTACATCAAATAAATGAATTTTGTCATAGCGAGCTTCAGTTCTTTCAGGGCTTATACATAAGCTCGACGTTCTTACACGACCATCTGAAATAACGCTACCATTTGGACGAAATGGGCATGGGAGAGTGCCTGCAATAATCCAAATTTGATATTGATGCGCTAAGTTCTCAAGACGTGCTTGAATACTTAAGAATCGTTCAGCCGTATCACGTTGTTTACCTGCAGCAAAACAAATGAAGTTTTCAGGAAATACAATGAGTTCAGCACCATCTGCTTTACTTTGTTGAATTAATGATTCAATAACAGTGAAGTTTGCTTCAATGTCATTTTGGGAGTTCATTTGTGCAACGGAAAGTAAAGTCATGGGGGAGATACCAAAAATTAGATTAAACGTTTTGGTTAGACGTTTGCTCTAGATTGTCTTGTTCTTTTTGAAGCTGTTTAACCAAAGGTTCGAACATATTTTCGTTACTTTGATTTAACTTCATTAATGTTTTGTGAGCATCTAAAACTGTAGTGAGCATTGCGCTATGCGTAATATGTTCTTCCATTAATGCAAGAGTGCATACAGAAGGATCACCACAGTAATTTAAAATCACAAAAACCTGACCCAAGCCCATACTGTTGGCTAAGGTTGTAATATCTGGATTTGTAGAGAGCATTACAGCTTGAATATTATGAGCTTGTTTAAGCTTTAAGCCTAATTTCGCTAAAATTCCTAAAACTGTACTATCAATAAATGTTGTTTGCGTCATATCTACGATAGCGCCGACTACATTTTGTTGCTGTTCAATTTTACTAAGAAGTTTGTCTAAACTGATGCAAGATTGGGCACGCACTTCGCCAATAAGCTTAAATATATGCGTTCCATCCAAGCTTACGTATTCAACATGACCTGTTGACATATAAATGCCATTTGCAGAGAAGGATAGAAAATTATCCCATAGCCAATCTATAGACTCAAGTATTAAACGGTCTTATCTGCTATGCTATGTTTTTAAGTTATTGAAAATAAAGTTAATTTATTCGCTTTAAGCTGAGGATGGCAATATCATCTGCCACATGTTCAGGTGCTTGAAATGACTGATTTTTTAAATGGAAGACTAATTGTTCAAATTGTTCGCTTAAACCACCATCGAAAGGTTCAAGTGCGCCATCAGAACAAATAATAAAGCGTGCTTGTTTATTTAGTGTGCATTCAAACTCTTCAACTTCAAGGTCTTCAGTAAGTCCCAATGGAAAGCTACTTGTATTTAAAACAATTGGTGTTTGATTGGGTTCAAAAATAATGGCGGGAGGATAGTGACCTGCACTAGACCAACGAAGTTGATGTGTTTCTAGGTTTAAAATACCGCTGATCATCGTAATATGCTTTTCAATGTTCTCTTGAACAAGCATGCCGTTTAATTTTTTGATTAACTCTCTAGGTGATTTTGAGCGACCATGAAAAGCTGCCATCCATGAAGTGAGTAGGCTACTTGTGACACCATGTCCTGAAACATCAGCTAAATAGAACATTAATTCTTTATCACTAATTTTCCAATAATCGAACCAATCGCCAGATAAATAAGCTGAAGGTTGAAATAAGGTTTCAACTTTATAATTCGTGAGTTCAATAGGGTTGGGAAGTAAGCGTTTTTGTAATTCTGCAGCTGAAGGTAGGTCGCGACTATCTTGATTTCGTTTATATTGCGCATCAATTTTTGAAAGTGCATTTTGAGGATTGCTAGGTAAATTATTCCATAGCCAACCTGCTAAAGCACCCATTTCCCAAGCTTGTGCTAAAGCAATTCCTTCAGAATCAAATGCTAGAACAATTGTAGGTAAAGACCATTGATAGGTTAAATAATCTTGAATATCAGCAATTGCAATAATAGTTGGATCATACAAAGAGATATCTTCTATACGAATCATTTGCACACTAGGAAGCGTCTCAAGTACATAATCTAATTGAGGGATGTCACGTGTGGGTTGAATGAAATACATATTAAAGTGTGTATGAGCCAGTAAAAGAATATAAAAGTACTATAACAATAAGATGGAGAAATACTAGAAAAAGTTAATACTCTCCATCATTGTTAAATCCGTTATTGACTGTTTAATGAATCATCTTGATCATCATCAGAAACGTCATCAATAAAGTTGATACCATCTGCATCTAAACCCTTCTTCTCAGCAATAATAAAGCTTTGACGCTGTAAATAGATATCACGTATTGCTGCGTATTTATCACCTTGTAAAACACCTTCAAGGTCAAGTAGTTGTGCTCGAGCACTGATACCGCGCAGTGCTTGATCAGTCCAATATATGCTGTTGTGATTTAAATAGTTTTGTGGGCGGCCAAAAGTATCAACAGCTAAACCAAAACCATCACGCACAGTACTTGGTCCAAAAACAGGTAAGACTAAATAAGGACCAGATGGCACACCATAATAACCAAGCGTTGTACCAAAGGTTTCTTTTTCACTATCTAAACCAACTCTACGAGCAGGATCAGCAAGACCTAATGTAGTTAGGGTGTTAAATGTAAAACGACCTAATGTTTTAAGTGCACGTAAAGGGCGTCCTTGAATAGTTTGGTTTACCGCGTTCCATGGCTCCCCTAAGTTTGTGCGAAACTGGTGATGAGACTCACGAACATCAACTGGAATTTTAGTTTGATACTGAACTGCGACAGGTCGAACAATTGTTCTATCTAAGGCATCGTTAAATGCAAATATTTTTCGGTTTAATGGTTGTAAAGGATCTTTAACATCATCTGGCTGTGCTGCGTTTGCATTCACTTTAAAATTTTTAACTTTAATGTTTTTTAGATCTTTAATAGAACTAGAATTTGAAAATGTTTCATCTGTCTTTATAGAAAGGTCTTCATTGGTTGCATTTGTATTGCTATCCGCTGCATGGCTGAGGCTAGAGAATAAGCCAATTGAGCATAGTGCCAACCAAATAATTTTTTTATCTTGCATAAGTAATCCCAGTACTTTTTATACAAAAAGCAAATGAAGAAAAATAGTAAATCAATAATAACAGTATTTTTGATGCTCGCAATGCTTTCTAATTAGGCAAATATGATAAAAAAAAGTAATTTTTGATCGAATAATACCCGTTTGATAGAAGAAAAATAAAAAAAGTGAAAAAGGGGGTTGTATTGGAATGGGAATGCTGTAGAATGCACATCCATCGGCGGTGATGAAGATTAAAACTTCTGATAAAACAGCAACTTAGCACGAAGTGTTGAGATTAGGTTTTAGAAAGAAAGTTTAAAATAATTTGAATTACTTGTTGACTTTCTAGAGATAGAGAGTAATATAGCCGACCTAGCTTGCTACTGACGA
>NZ_JCAKNB010000010.1:0-76761 GCF_059515905.1 Acinetobacter sp. FY731
ATTGTATATATTTATGAGTATTACTTAAATGATTCATTAAAGCTTCTTTAATGTGATGTAATTCATAGTCTATTTATTTATATTTAATTAATAGAGATAATTTTATAATAGAAAGCTTATTAAAAAATAATGAATAGAAATATTTTGTTTGAATTTTAATCAAACATATTGAATTTAATTCATGGTAAAATGATCGACTTTCATCTTTGATCTATTTTAGATCTCCTCTCATCTGCCAGCCGAGAATTGCTAGCCATGTCTACTGCTTATACCATGCAGACAGCGCCCACAGCGTTGTTTGATTACGACAAATATTGGGCGTCATGTTTTGACCCTGCGCCATTTTTGCCGATGTCACGCGAAGAAATGGATCAACTCGGTTGGGACAGTTGTGACTTTATTTTAGTATGTGGTGATGCGTATATCGATCACCCATCATTCTGTTCAGGGATTATTGGTCGTACTTTAGAAGCGCAAGGCTTCCGTGTCGGCATTATTGCACAGCCAGATTGGACCAATGTGGATGCGTTCCGCGTATTGGGTAAACCAAATATTGCTTGGGGTGTTACGGCAGGTAATATGGATTCAATGATCAACCGTTATACGGCTGACCGTAAAATCCGCTCAGATGATGCTTATTCTCCAGATAATGTACCGAATAAACGCCCAGACCGTGCAGCAACTGTATATTGCCAACGTGTACGTGAAGCTTATCCAGATGTACCAGTCTTATTAGGTGGTATTGAAGCATCGCTACGTCGTATTGCGCATTATGATTATTGGTCAGACAAAGTCCGTCGTTCGGTGCTGATGGATTCAAAAGCCGATTTATTGATGTATGGTAACGGTGAGCGTTCAATCACTGAAATTATGCACCGTTTAGCACGTGGCGAAAAAATTACAGATATTACAGATGTGCGTGGTACAGCATTTATTGTTAATAAACATAATCGTGCATCTAAAGCGAAATTTGTTGAAATTGCATCTAATGATGTTGATACCGTGGGTCGAGTTGATCCGATTATCAACCCGTATGTGATGACCGAAGATTTAGAAGGCTGTGAAATTGAAAAAGACAAAGATAGTCTGACGCAATATCAAGGTTTTCAAAAAGAGCCTGTGGCGAATCCAATTGTCCGTGAAGGCGATCATTTGGATGAGAACACTCAGATTGTACAGTTACAGCCATCATCTAAAGCGATTAAACATAAATTACCGCCACGTGAACTTGCGGTGATTCGTTTACCTGCTTATGAAGAAGTAGCGCAAGATCCTGTTTTATATGCACATGCTAACCGTATTTTGCATTTGGAAACCAATCCAGGTAATGCACGTGCCATGGTACAAAAACATGGTGAGCGTGATGTTTGGCTGAATGCACCGCCAATTCCGTTAACTACGGAAGAGATGGATTATGTGTTTGATTTGCCATATGCACGTCTGCCACATCCATCGTACGGTGAAGCACGTTTCCCTGCCTTTGACATGATTAAGTTCTCTGTGAACATCATGCGTGGTTGTTTTGGTGGTTGTACTTTCTGTTCAATCACAGAACACGAAGGACGAATTATTCAGAACCGTTCTGAAGAATCAATTTTACGTGAAGTGGAAAAGATTCGTGATACTGCACCGGGCTTTACCGGCATTATCTCGGATTTAGGTGGCCCTACAGCCAACATGTACCGTTTAGCATGTAAAGATCCTGAAATTGAGAAAAACTGCCGTAAACCATCATGTGTATTCCCGGGTGTATGTCAAAACTTACATACCGATCATGCACCGTTAACGCAGTTATATCGTAAAGCGCGTTCGTTAAAAGGCATTAAAAAGATTCTAATTGGTTCAGGTTTACGCTATGACTTAGCGGTATTGAATCCTGAATATGTCAAAGAATTAGTCACGCATCATGTCGGTGGTTACCTGAAGATTGCACCTGAGCATACTGAAAAAGGTCCACTCAATAAAATGATGAAGCCGGGTATTGGTACTTACGACCGCTTCAAGCAAATGTTTGATCGCTTCAGTAAAGAAGCAGGTAAAGAACAATACCTTATTCCTTACTTTATTGCGGCGCATCCGGGTACGACAGATTACGACATGATGAATCTTGCAATTTGGTTGAAGAAGAATGGTTTCCGTGCCGATCAGGTACAAACCTTCTATCCTTCACCAATGGCAACAGCAACCACGATGTATTACACAGGTAAAAACCCGCTTGCAAAAGTGGCACGTTATACCGAACAAGTGGATATTGTGAAAGGTGAAAAGCGTCGTCGTTTACATAAAGCATTCTTGCGTTATCATGATCCTAATAACTGGCCTATGCTTCGTGAAGCCTTAAAAGAAATGGGGCGTCAGGACTTAATTGGTAACTCTAAACAGCATTTGATTCCGACGTATCAACCTGCGGGAACAGAAGGTCAATATCAATCTGCACGTAAGAAAAATTCGACTGTTGCAGGTGATTCTGCAAAACGTACGGGTGAACAAGGTAATCGTGGTAAAGCTGCACAATCACGTCCTTCCAATACCAAAAAACGTCCTGAACGTGGTCAGATTCTAACGCAACATACAGGTTTACCTCCGCGTGAAACGGGTGATGCGAAAAAGCCTTTTGGTGGTCCGAAGCCAAAAGGAAAATCTAAGCCTAAATCAAAAGCGTAGTAAATAAATAAAAAAGGACTCAAAAGAGTCCTTTTTTATTTATGCTTATTTCATCGGAAATTTATAGGAAATATTGGATAAAAGTTGATCTAAAAATAAGTTTTAAGCTACATTATGAGAAGTTGATTATCAGATATTGGCTGTTTTGATTTAAATGATCAGTAAGGAAATTTGATCAGTTAATTATAGTAATTTTAATGTGATTTTTTAATTAATCAAAATGAAATAAATTTATTAAATGATATCGATGTGCAAAGTATGCATCAAAAATAAAAAATAAGGGATTCAGTAATGGTGGTTTATTTTTTAATGGGGGCTTTGCTTTTAGCCTTAATTGTTTTTTTAGCGTTTAAGAATTTAAGGTCACGTGTAAAGCCTCATGATAGTGCACTGAAACAACGTGCAATTTTTAGTGCCAATGAACAGCTTGTTTTTACTCGTCTAAAGAAAACTTTACCGAAGCATACTATTTTGGTACATGTTTCTTTCGATTCATTATTAACAACGAAATTTCATCATACTCGTTCAAAATATAGAAATATGATGGCGGATTTTGTTATTTTAGGGCAGCAAAATGAAGTGGTTGCTATTATTGCAGTGGAAGACTATGCCGCAACTAAAAAGCATAAAAATACTATGTATCAAGACGAAATTTTAAAGTTAGCTGGATACCGTGTTTTGCATTTTTATGGTTTACCAACACTTCAGCAATTGAAAGATAAATTTAACTTTTTAGACAGTTTTGAAATTTATGAGCAAGATATTGCATCGTTAAAGAAATATGAGTTTTATTCAGAAAAGCCTTCATCACAACTAAAATTAATGAATTAAAAAAAGCATGCAAAAGGCATGCTTTTTATATGAAAGTTGAATTACGGTTTAACAGCAACAACAGTCATTTCAACTAAAATTTCTGGTTTGTTCATATTTGCTTCTACACAAGTACGAGGTAGAGCATCAATGTCTGCAACCCAAGCATCCCAGACTTCATTCATTGGTGCATAGTTTACGGCAATGTCTTTAACAAAAATCATGACAGATAGGATATGACTTTTATCTGTTCCAGCATCTGCAAGAAATTGGTCAATATAATCTAAGGTTTGTTGTGTTTGACCTTTGATGTCGAGTGTTAAATCTGATGCCAATTGACCTGCTAAATGAATCAAGTTTCCAGAAATAGCAATTTCAGAAAAGCGCTTTTGAATATGTAAGCGTTCTACAGCCATAAGATTACCGTTTTAAAATATAGAATGTATGTGAGGATGATACCAAAAAAACGCCAATAGGCTGAGTATGAACTCTGTATCTGTATAATTAAAAATAAAAAAGAAAATACGAGGAGATTTGTTTTTATGAATAAAATATTTTGAGCTTAATTTTCTAGTATTAACACTGCAAAATTGCTGTTAACAGACCATCTGTAGCTGAGTGGAGAGCAACAGAATGCCATGAAAAAGGGTTTAAAATAACGAGTGATGTAGTGATAAAAGCAGTAAACCCAACAGCAATAATACTAATCGATGTATTTTGTACGTAGAAAATTGAGTTGTGAAAAGATAAATTTGAATAGTTTATATTAGATATGCACAAAGAATTTCCATGGGATGACATCAGAGATGCCCTGTAATGTTCGGATTTGATCGTCTCGCCAATCACAGGACAAATGCTGAAAGTAAAGGTGATTTTCAGCATCTCAGCGCATACATGGATAATGCATCGCAGAAGTAGATTACTCTAAAAATATTGAATGTGAAGCCTAATTTGCTTTATTTTTATTCTTTTGATTAAAAAAGAATCAAATTAGATAGATAAATCATCCCAAAGAGAAAGTTGAGGCTGAGGCTTTTTCTCTTGAAGTTGATATACGCCAATACCGACTAATCTAAATTGATAATCTTGAGGAATATGCATTTCAGAGAGTAAATTTTCTAAAATTTGTTTCATTTCATTTTTACTATTTAGAGGCAGTTTGAAACTTTTACTATGTTGAATGACTTGGAAATTTTTTAATTTTAGCTTTGCTGAAACCCCACGAGCAGCTAAGTTTTTCTTTTCTAATATCTCCCAAACTTGATCAATCAGTTTAGGCCAGTAGGGAAGACATTGTTCTAAATTAAAGTCTTGATCGAACGTGGTTTCCTTAGAAATAGATTGACGCTCTCGTTCTGTTTGGACAGGTCTTTCATCAATGCCTTTTGCATATAGAAAAAGTTGTTTCCCGTATTTTCCAAAGTGATGTGTTAAAAAAGCTTCCTCAGTGTTTTGTAAGTCGCCCAAGGTTTCTAAATTTAAAAATTTTAATTTTTCTTGAGTGACTTTACCTACACCGGGAATCTTTTTAAGTTCTAGGTGCTGAATAAAGCTCTGAACTTGAGATGGTTTTATTACGTAAATTCCGTTGGGTTTATTCCAGTCAGATGCAATTTTTGCCAAGAATTTATTTGGTGCAACACCTGCAGATGCTGTAAGTCCTGTGACTTGAAAAATGTCTTCACGAATCCGCATCGCAACTTCGGTTGCGCTGCTAATATTTTGCAAATTTTCAGTAACATCCAAATAAGCTTCATCTAAAGATAAGGGTTCAATAATTGATGTATATTTTTGAAAAATTTGATGAATTTGAGCTGAAACTTCACGATATTTATTAAAATTAGGTTCAATTACTATAACTTGAGGGCATTTCTTTTTTGCTTGTGTCATCGACATTGCAGAACGTAACCCAAAAGTACGAGCAGGATAAGATGCAGCCGCAATTACCGCACGTGGATGGTGTGATGAAATCACCACGGGTAAGTGTTTTAATTCAGGTTGATCTCGTAATTCAACAGATGCATAAAATGCATCCATGTCGATGTGTATGATTTTTCGCATGCACTCAAAGGATTGTTTGCTTTATGTTCAGTATTACATGTTCAATGGGTTTGTTGAAAGACACGCTTTAGGGCATAACGACACAAACTGTCTGACTCACTTGTTATTGGGGGTATTTAACGGCTGTTCAACTTTATTTTTTTCTAGAAATTCATGCCATTCTTTTTCATTGCCATTAAAGACATTCATATCAACAACAGTAGGAATACCCGTAATTTTTCCTTGATTGGTATATTGCCACATGAGCCATTTAGGATTGTCTTTTAAATCTGGCTTACCTTGATATTCACGTACCCAAAGAGGAGTATTCTTGAATTCACCTGCAAGTACAATGTTATAGAAGCTTTTAGAAATATAAAAAATAGGTTGTTTACCGTAATGTTGATAAATCTGATCATGCATGATCTGAATTTCTTGTAATAACTGCTCTTTGGTAAATGTGTTGATGCAATTGCTGTCATATTCCAAATCAATAACAGGCGGTAAGGCATTCTCTTTATTGGGTACTGTTTCTATAAAGTTTTGAGCTTGAATTTGTCCATCACGGCAAATTCTATAAAAATGATATGCCCCAACTAGAAAGCCTTGTTCTCGTGCTTTGAGCCAATTGTCTTGGAATTTTCGATCTTTAAAATCACCGCCTTCAGTTGCTTTTAAATAAACAAATTTATACGTTTTAGGTGATATTTTTTTCCATTGAATATCACCTTGGTGATGTGAAACATCAAATCCTTTTATAGGATATTCTGTAGCAGATGCAGAGCGCTGTTGAAAAAAGCTTAAATAGATTATAAGAACAAGACAAAATCCCCCTATACCCAAGAGGGAGCGATATGCTGCTTTATGATGAATCTTCTTTTTTCGTGCACTCATTATAAATATAAAAAGTAGTATTTAAGCTTATGATACGCTGTTCTTAAATAACAAACTACGCTCTTGATACAAACAATTTACACAGGCGTATTTTTAGGAATTTGCCAGAAAATTGCTGCAGTGATGATGTTGATAGAGCCTAGAATAAGTAAGGTAATGTGAAAAGCTGTTGTGGTGTTTTCTGAACCTAAATAAGCTGTAAAAACATTGACTAATGTACCTGCAAGCGCCACACCTATACTCATTGAAACCATCATAATCATTGACAAAAAACTATTACCACTACTTGCATCTTGTTGCGGTAAATCTTTGAGAGTGAGCGTGTTCATAGATACAAATTGTAATGAGTTAAGTACGCCAAAAATAAAGAAGTGAATTGCACGCAACCAAATAGGTGTATCTGCAGATGTTAGGGCGAAACTCGCAATACATGCGCCAACTAATAGTGTGTTGACGAGTAGAACTTGGCGATAACCAAATTTTTGAATAATAGGACGAATAATGGGTTTTGATGCTAATGAGCCTATAACGGTTGGAATCATTAGTAACCCTGTAACAAATGGTTCAAAACCAAAAGCGACTTGCAACATAAGTGGGAGTAAAAAAGGTAATGCATTACCACCTAAGCGAGCAAAGAAATTGCCTACTATGCCAACAGCATAAATACGATTTTTAAATAGTTTACTGCGGAATAATGCATTTTTATGTGTATGCGAATGAAATGCATAAAATAAAGAAGCCAAAATTCCTATAATAATTAAGCCAATACTCCACCAAATCGAATGTTGAGGATTAGCAAAATTTTCAATACCTAAAGATAAGCCAACCATTGCAAATACCAGCAACATAATACCGATGAAATCAAAAGTAGGTACTGTTGGCTCGGTGATATTGGGCATGGCTTTAAAGGTAATGAGAACGCCAAGTACTCCCATTGGAATATTAATCAGAAAAATCCAATGCCATGTGGTGACTTCTACAATCCAACCGCCAAGAGTAGGTCCAATGAGTGGTCCAATTAAACCTGCAAGGCTCATTAGACTCATTGCTGCAAGAAATTGAGTACGTGGAATCACCTTGAGCATAGCCAAGCGCCCAATAGGTAGAAGTAATGCTCCGCCAATACCTTGAATAACGCGATAGATTAAAAGTTCATTGATGCTTTCTGAATAACCACAACCTAAAGATGCGAGGGTAAAAATAATAATCGCTAAAAAATAGGTATTTCGAACACCAAAGCGATCTGCGAGCCATCCACTCAAAGGAATACATGCTGCAACAGACAATACATAAGCCACAACAATACTGTGCATTTGTAAAGGATCTTCGCCTAAGCTGCGAGCCATAGCAGGAAGTGCTGTATTTACAATTGTTGTGTCTAGTCCTTGCATAAAAAAACCAATAGATACAAGTAAGACTAACAAGCGAAATTCAGGCTGTAAGGCTGTATGAACAGGTGTTTGACTCATAAATTTATATCAATGTTTTTTCTAAGTTTAATGTAATTGGAAATAGAATGCAGGGTATCTTCTTATTGAAACCTAAGAATATTGTTGAAAGATAAAAGGGGAGCACATCTCAATTTCAAGACCCACCTTTTATGTTTTTCTTTCACTTACTCTTAACATATATGAATATATTTTTTGTCATCATTTTGTTGGATATTCATGAAATTGTCATAAAAGCGACATAAGATGGCAATATATTTATGATCTCGCATTTCTTGTTATGACAATTGAAATCTTAATGGTCATTGGCTTCTGTTTAGCAGCCTATTCCATTGTCGGAAATGACGTACCACAAACTTTAGGTACATTTATCTCTTCCAATTCACATCGTCCTTGGTGGGTGTTGTGGATTTATATTAGCGTAATTTTAGCAGTAGTTCTCAGCTATGGCTGGTGGGCTTCAGGCGTTGGCGATGCATCTTATGGGCGTTTAGAAACCATTCCATTCCCTGAAGGGGGAATTACTTGGTTGTATATTGTGCCGCCAATTTTGCTTATTTTACTGACGAAATATGGTATTCCTGTAAGTACCACATTCTTGGTTTTAACTATATTTTCCCCTGCAAGTTTGGGGGCAATGATGGTGAAATCGATGATGGGGTATGCTGTTGCTTTTATTACAGCATTACTGATTTATCGTTTCGTTGCTAGTAAAACAACGGTGTACTTTAACAAAACCAAAGATCAAGAACACTCCACAAAATGGATTGTATTGCAGTGGTTATCGACTGGTTTTTTATGGAGCCAATGGCTCATTCAAGACTTGGCGAACATTTTTGTATATGTACCACGTCAGGTTCCATTTGATTTTCTAATCTTTGCAATTGTTGTTTTTGTTGTGCTGCTTGGTGTGATTTTATACAAGCGTGGCGGGGCAATTCAGAAAATTGTTGATACTAAAACAGATGTAACAGATGTTCGAGCAGCAACTATTGTTGACTTTATCTACGCTCTTATTCTCTTAGTATTTAAAGAGTGGAGTAACATTCCAATGAGTACCACTTGGGTGTTCTTAGGTTTGCTTGCAGGTCGTGAGTTTGCAATATCAATGTTAATTCAAGCGGTAGGTAAACGTCGTACTTCACGTAATGTAAGTAAAGATGCAATGAAGTTGATGTTTGGTTTAGCGATGAGTGTGATTTTAGCAACGACTTTGCCTTGGTTTTATGAATTTGTTACAGGTTTAGCAAGTTAAGTCTGTAAAATAAAAAAGCGAGCTAAGTGCTCGCTTTTTTATTGTATTAATATTGGTTTAGACCACAAAAGATTTAGGGCAATCTAAATTGCTTAACGCATTAAAAATTTGTTTTGAAGAATTACACACAATGAGTTTTGCTCTGTGTTGCGGTGGTAAAAAACCTTCTTGAACAGCATGATCAAGTTGAGCAATCAAGGAATCATAAAATCCATTTACGTTATAAAGCATCATTGGTTTTTGATGCTGATTTAACTGTGCCCAAGTTGCAATTTCTAAAATTTCTTCGAATGTTCCTAAACCGCCAGGCAGTGCAACAAAAGCACAAGCACGCTCTGCCATCATGGCTTTGCGTTCATGCATTGTTCGTACAATATGTAATTCAGTTAACGTATTGTGAGCAATTTCATAATCCAACATAAACTCGGGAATAACACCAACTGCTTCACCGCCGTGTTCAATCACAGTATCTGCAACTTGACCCATTAAACCAATGCTTGCACCGCCATAAACTAAGCCAAGATTATGCTCAGCTAGACCTTTTGCAAGTGCAATTGCTTTTTCCTTATAAATTGGATTGTTACCAGAACGAGAACCACAATAAAGTGCAACGAGTGGTTGAGTGGTTTTATGAGATGGGTTCTTATATTCAATCATAGTTAATGCATGGTTCATTTTGTTGTCATCATCCTATCATCGGCTATATTTTTAATTTAGCATAGAGATAAAATGTGACAAGTAAGTAAAAGAAACTTTCTTGTGCATCATTTAGTTATAAAATGAAAACAAAGTTTGTATAAAAAAAGATGATTCTAATTAGAATCTTTTCTATACTAAAAATGTGTTTCACAACAATAGAACCGACATGGGTAGTGGAAGTTGGGTTTCCAACGCAATTAGTTCCTTTAATTTTGCAAATTCTTTATTTCTAGTGGATGTGCAATTCTTTAAATCTCAATCTAATAGAGATGGTATTCAGGAGAAGAACGTATGATCTTTGAATGGATGTCTGATCCATCTGCATGGGTGGGATTACTCACACTTGTTATTTTAGAAATTGTATTAGGTATAGATAACCTAGTATTTATTGCAATTTTGGCGGAAAAACTACCTCCAGAGCAACGTAATAAAGCACGTATTGTTGGGTTGCTATTAGCACTTGGTATGCGCTTAATTTTGCTTGCATCTATTGCTTGGGTGGTAACGCTTACAAATCCTTTATTTCATATTTTCAATCATCCATTTTCTGGGCGAGATCTTATTTTGCTGTTTGGTGGTGTATTCCTTTTATTTAAAGGCACCATGGAGCTACGAGAGCGTCTTGAAAGTAAGCCAATACACAAAGAGGAAAATCTAGTTCACGCTACATTTTGGATGGTTATCATTCAAATTGTTGTGCTAGATGCTGTTTTCTCACTAGATAGTGTGATTACGGCTGTGGGGATGGTGAAAGACCTTTCTGTAATGATGATTGCAGTGGTCATTGCTGTTGGTATTATGCTTTGGGCATCGAAACCGCTTATGGATTTTGTGAACAAACATCCGACTGTTGTTATTCTATGTCTTTGTTTCTTAATGATGATTGGTTTCTCATTGTTAGTAGAAGGCTTTGGTTATCATATTCCTAAAGGCTATTTATACGCTGCAATTGGCTTCTCTGTTCTTATTGAGTTCTTGAATCAAACCATGCGTCATAACCAAGAAAAAATGGTAACGACAACGGATTTACGCTATCGAACAGCATCTGCTGTGATGCGTATGTTAGGTGCTAAAAGTGGGGCAGAGTCACAAGATAATAATGTGGAAGATGTTTTGGCAACACGTGCTTTCGCAGATGAAGTTTTTGATGAAGAAAATGGTGTTTATCACAGTGTGATGGTTCAAGGGGTGCTCGGTTTATCTGAACGCCCTGTGAAGTCTGTAATGACGCCTCGACCTGAGCTTGAATGGATTGATTTAGATGAAGATGAACAATCTATTCGAGAGCAATTATTAAGTACTACGCATTCACGTTTAATTGTGGCACATGGTGAGCTTGATAATATTGCAGGTGTGGTGCTGACCCATAAAGTGATGAATGAATACATTGAAACAGGTGCTTTGAATTTTGAAGCTCATTTGCGTGAGCCTGTGATTGTTCATGAAAATGCACAAGTTTTAATGGTGATGGAACAATTGCGTCAAGCTCCATTACAAATGGCACTCATTCTTAATGAATATGGTTCAATTGAAGGGGTCGCAACACCTATTGATGTGCTTGAGGCAATTGCGGGTGAGTTCCCAGATGAAGATGAGCTTGATACAACAGCTGAAAGTCTGGCGGATGGTTCATTAATGCTAGAAGGTTCAACCGATATTCGTCATGTATCCTTACTTTTAGGACGCGATTTAGTCGATGAGTCTGAGCAATATTCCACGCTTTCAGGTTATATCTTATTCCATTTAGGTCATTTGCCTGAAAATGGAGAAAACATTGAAATTGATGGTTATGTTTTTGAAATTGTGACGATGGAAGGTCAGAAAATTGAAAAAGTACACATCACCCATAAAGACAAGACGTCCTGAAAGATGTGTGAATATTGAAAATAGATTTAAATCGTTAAAATCTATTTTCAATTCCGTTAAAATAGCCCGATATTTCGGGCTATTTTTATGGAAAATTGAATGTCATTAAGCGCATGTCCTTGTGGTGAAGGTGAATATCAAAGCTGTTGTGAGCCACTGCATTTAGGTCAATTGAAAGCTGAAACAGCAGCTCAACTTATGCGTTCAAGATTTAGTGCATTTGCAAAACAGAAAATTGATTATATTGTCCAAACTACAGCAATTGGACAACAACAAGCTCTAGATATTCAGGCAATTACAGACTGGAGCAAAGCGAATCAATGGCTAAAATTAGAAGTTATAAATGCCAATGAAAAATTAGATAAACATCATGCACAAGTTGAGTTTAAAGCGCATTATCATGATGGAGAGAAAGAGCAGATTCATCATGAAATTTCACATTTTGTGCAACAAAAAAGCGCATGGTATTTTTTGGATCCGACAACAGATCAAAAAATTACGATGAAACAGCCATGTATTTGTGGTTCAAATAAAAAATTTAAACAATGTTGTGCGCAATTTATGTAATTTTATCTGAGATATGCCTTAGAATAGCGCACAATTATTACCCTACACGGAATCAGGGCGATGTTGTTAACCATTATTTATATTATCGCAATTACTGCTGAAGCAATGACAGGTGCTTTGTCTGCTGGTCGGCGTAGTATGGATTGGTTTGGCGTAATGCTCATTGCCTGTGTGACTGCTTTAGGTGGCGGTTCTGTTCGAGATGTTCTACTTGGACATTACCCTTTAACGTGGGTGAAACATCCTGAATATTTAGTATTAACTTGTTGTGCAGCCTTTGTCACAATAGTAATTGCTAAATGGATGAGTCAATTACGCACCATTTTCTTAATTTTAGATGCTTTAGGCTTAATTGGTTTTACCATTATTGGCTGTCAAATTGCTTTGCAGATGGGGCATGGCTTTGTTGTAAGTGCTGTTGCAGGAGTACTCACAGGGGTTTCTGGTGGTATTTTGCGTGATATTTTGTGTAATGATGTACCACTTGTTTTCCGTCGCGAATTGTATGCAAGTATTTCTTTGGTATCGGTCATTTGCTATTGGATTTGCGTAGAAATTGGCTTATCACTTGAATTAACTGTTATTGCAACATTGATATTTGGTTTTACACTTCGTTTAATTGCGATTTATTTCGGTTTAGAAATGCCGAAATTTATTTATAAAGATGATGATGAGCAATCTGCTTCATCGAAAGATGAGTCTTAATACTATTTAGTAGTTTATAAGTAACTGCATAAAAAACAGTTACTTTTTTGAATGTGGTTTATAAAAATATTAATAGTAAAAGCATAAAATCCTGTTGGGAAAGCAGTACGCAACCTTTCACCATGTCAGAGATATTGTTATGGATTTAGTCTCACGAGTACAACGTTTACCTATAGGTAAATTTCATTATACCCTGCTATGGGTAATCGGACTGGGGTGGATGTTCGATGCAATGGACACAGGTCTCATTTCGTTTATTTTGGCAAAAATGGCTGAAGATTGGTCAATGACACCTGCTGAAAAAGGTTGGGTGGTTTCCATTGGTTTTGTGGGAATGGCAATTGGCGCAGTATTTTCAGGTGGCTTGGCAGATAAATGGGGACGTAAAACCGTATTTGCCATTACTTTAGTCATTTACAGTATTGCAACCGCGGCTTGTGCTTTTGCACCAAATTTAACGTGGTTACTGGTATTTCGCTTTATTGTTGGCTTGGGTTTGGGTGGTCAACTTCCTGTTGCTGTTACCTTAGTGAGTGAATATATTCCAGCACATGTGCGTGGTCGCTTTATTGTATTACTTGAAAGTTTTTGGGGATTAGGTTGGCTATGTGCTGCATTAGTTGCTTATTTTGTTATTCCAAAATTTGATTGGCATGCTGCATTTTTAATTGGTGGACTTCCTGCTTTATATGCCATTGTTATTTGGAAAAAAGTTCCTGAATCTATTCCGTACTTAATTAACCGTGGTCGTATTGATGAAGCGCATGCATTGGTTCAAAGTTTTGAACGCCAATGTGGTGTGGAAGTGATCGAAAAAATAGAAGTTAAACCTGTATCAGAAAAGCAAAATGTATCATTTACACAATTATGGTCAGGGACTTTTGCTCGCCGTACTTTAATGTTGTGGTTGATTTGGTTTGGTATTGTATATTCTTACTACGGTATTTTTACGTGGTTGCCAAGTTTATTGGTGAAAGAAGGCTACACCATTGTTCAATCCTTTGAATATGTTCTTGTCATGATTTTGGCACAACTTCCAGGTTATATTGCTGCTGCATGGTTGGTTGAAAAATTAGGTCGTAAAGTAACATTGGCGGGCTTTATTGGCATGTGTGCTGTGTCTGCCTATTTCTTTGGACAATCTGACAGTGTTGAGCAAATTGTAATTTGGGGCTGCCTAATGTCATTCTTTAACTTGGGCGCATGGGGCGTACTTTATACATATACACCAGAACAATATCCAACGAATATTCGTGCTTTTGGATCGGGTTGGGCATCTGCAATTGGGCGAATGGGCGGAATTGTGGCACCGTTAGTAGTCACCCATATGATGGTGATGAATAACGGTTTTAGCTATGTATTTATGATGTTTACTGCTGTTTTACTTGCGGTTGCATGTGTCATTTTAGTACTAGGTGAAGAAACAAAAGGAAAGTCTTTAGATTCTATTCGTTAGTGATTGGTTATTTTTTAGTTGATCATTTGGAATAAAATGGATACTTTTACGACATAAGACATAAATTGTCGCAGAGTGATACTTCATACCCTTGTATAGAAGACACCTGCGACATAGCATAAGAACTTAAACAGACAAAAACGATTTAGGATAACAAGTTGTTATGACAAGCCTTGCGCATCATGCGACAGAAAACCGTTCCGTAGCAGAATTTACAGAACAAGCTTATTTAAATTACGCCATGTACGTGATCATGGATCGTGCATTGCCGCATATTAGTGATGGTTTAAAACCTGTACAGCGCCGTATTGTTTATGCAATGAGCGAATTGGGTTTAAAACATAGTGGCAAGCCTAAAAAATCTGCACGTACTGTGGGTGATGTATTAGGTAAATATCATCCTCATGGTGATTCTGCTTGCTACGAAGCAATGGTCTTAATGGCACAGCCTTTTAGTTATCGCTATCCTTTTATCGAAGGACAAGGTAACTGGGGTTCACCAGATGATCCTAAGTCATTTGCAGCAATGCGTTATACAGAAGCAAAACTTTCGCAATATAGTGAAGTGCTGTTGTCTGAATTGGGTCAAGGCACATGTGATTGGCAGGATAACTTTGACGGTTCAATGAAAGAGCCTGTAAATTTACCTGCACGTGTACCTAATATCTTATTAAATGGTACGACTGGTATTGCGGTAGGAATGGCGACAGATATTCCGCCACATAACTTACGCGAAGTGGTAAAAGGTACAATTGCGCTTATTCGCAACCCTAACCTAACCGATTCTAAAATTGCAGAATATATTCCTGCACCAGATTTACCGACCAATGCAGAAATTATTACGTCTCCAGAAGAGCTTTTAAAAGTTCAAACAACAGGGCGTGGTAGTTACAGAGTACGTGCGGTTTATAAAGTTGAAAAAAATGAAATTGTGATTACGGATTTACCGTATCAAGTTTCAGGTTCTAAAGTTATTTCGCAAATTGCAGATCAGATGCAAGCGAAGAAATTACCTTTAGTTGCAGATTTACGTGACGAATCTGACCATAAAAATCCAACACGTTTGGTTATTGTTTTACGTTCAAATCGAATTGATGCAGAAGCGGTGATGAGCCACCTATTTGCAACAACAGATTTAGAATCGAGCTATCGCGTCAATATGAATATGATTGGTGCAAATGGTCGTCCACAAGTTAAATCTATTCGTAAAATTTTGCTTGAATGGATCGAAATTCGTAAACAAACGGTCACACGTCGCCTGCAATATCATTTAAATAAAATTGAAAAGCGCCTACATATTTTAGGTGGTTTGATTATTGCCTATTTGAATATTGATGAAGTGATTCAAATTATTCGCGAAGAAGATCAACCCAAACCTGTGTTGATGCTACGTTTTAATATTGATGAAGTTCAGGCAGAAGCTATTTTAGAACTCAAGTTACGTCATTTGGCAAAACTTGAAGAAATGGAAATGCGCCGTGAGCAAGAAGAGTTAGAAGCTCGTGCAGCAATTATTCGTGAACAATTAGAAAATCCTGAATCTTTAAAAGCTTTAATTATTGAAGAGCTTAAAGAAGACGCAAAAAAATATGGTGATGATCGCCGTTCGCCAATTGTTCAGCGTGCAGATGCAGAAGCTATTAATGAACAAGATATGTTGCCTGCAGATCCTGTGACTGTTGTACTTTCAGAAGCAGGTTGGATTCGCTGTGCAAAAGGTCACGATGTTGATGTTGAAAACTTAAATTATCGCGCGAGTGATAAATATTTAAGTCATGCGCAAGGTAAATCAAACCAACGTGTTTATGTGCTTGATGAAGCAGGGCGCAGTTATGCACTTGCTATTAATAGGTTGCCATCTGCACGAGGTATGGGTGAACCATTAAGTTCAAAACTTGCACCAGCAAGTGGCATTGGTTTTAAACAAGTCTTTATTGCAGATGATGATGCAGAACTTATTGTTGCAAGTAACAAAGGTTATGGTTTCAAAACGCAAGCGAAGCAATTAGATACGAGTGCCAAAGCAGGTAAGGCTTTCTTAAGTTTACCTGAAGATGCATCCGCACTTGATTTACAAACGATTGACGGTGCTACGCATCTAGCTGTATTAAGCTCTGCGGGTCGGTTATTGGTAATAGATTTAGAAGAATTACCTTCATTAAATAAAGGTAAGGGTAATAAATTGATACAACTTGATGCAAAAGATCAAATTTTATCCATGACAACTCTTAATTTAAATGAAATAATTCAATTGCTTGCAGGACAGCAGCAACTAAAACTAAAAGGTGATGACCTTCAAAAATATGTGGGTAAAAGGGGAACTAAAGGGCAACTTTTACCTAGAGGTTATCAAAAAGCAAATAAACTGTTCATTCAAAGATAATGCTAGCATCTATTCAACAAAATACGTTATATATGCAAAGTGTTCAAAATGGATGCAGTACAAAGCACAAAAAGTTAAATAATGAGCTTGTACTGAAAAGAAACAGTTTAAAAATTAAGGATTATAGGTAGGAGTATTGAACGTTATGGAAAAAATTTGGTTTAGTGAATACCAAAAAACAGGCATTCCAGAGACTGTTGAACTTCCAGCAGAAAATACATCTCTAAATGATGTTTTTGAGCGCAACTTTCAAAAGTTTGCCGCACGTGATGCCTTTATCTTCATGGATAAAGTTCTAACTTTTGGTCAATTAGACGAAGAAAGTCGTAAATTTGCGACATATTTACAAAGTTTAGGATTGGCTAAAGGTGCACGTGTTGCTGTAATGATGCCTAACGTTCTTCAATATCCTATCGTGGCTTTAGGTGTTTTCCGTGCAGGTTTAGTACTTGTAAATGTGAATCCACTTTATACTTCGCGTGAATTAGAGCATCAATTAAATGACTCTGGTTCAGAAGCTTTAGTAATTATTGAGAACTTTGCAGCTGTATATCAAAAGATATTAGGTAAGACTCCAGTTAAACATGTGGTTGTTGCATCTGTGGGTGACTTGCTTGGTACGCTGAAAGGTACCATTGTAAACTTTGTTTTACGCTCTGTTCGTAAACAAGTTCCTGCATGGGATATTCCGGGTCATGTACGCTTTAATGCAGCAATGTCTAAAGTAAGTGCAAGCAACTACAAACGCCCGAATCTTACTTTAAGTGATACTGCAGTACTTCAATACACAGGCGGTACTACAGGTGTATCTAAAGGTGCAGAGTTAACACATCGCAACTTGGTTGCGAATATGTTGCAGTGTGATGGTATTTTCCAAAGTAAATTTGGTAAGCAAGATGGTCAACCAGATGATCGTATCTTCTGTGCTTTACCGCTGTATCACATTTTTGCATTTATGGTATGTGCGCTTTATGGTATGTACAAAGGTCAAGCAAACGTACTTATTCCAAACCCGCGTGATCTACCTGCGGTCATTAAAGAGCTTCGTAAGTATCAACCAACATTCTTCCCTGCGGTAAATACATTGTTTAATGCACTTGTAAATAACGAAGAATTTAAGCAACTTGACCACAGTAAAATGAAGATGGCGATGGGTGGTGGTATGGCTGTATTGCCATCGACTGCTGAAGCGTGGAAAAAAGTAACAGGTACAAATATTATCGAAGGTTATGGTTTATCTGAAACCTCACCTGTAGCAACAGCAAATCCACCTGCATCTATGGAATTTAGTGGTTCAATTGGTATTCCATTACCACTTACTGAAGTTGCTATTTTAGATGATGATGGCAATGAAGTTCCTCTTGGTGAACAAGGTGAAATTTCAATTCGTGGTCCACAAGTTATGAGGGGCTATTGGAACCGTCCTGATGAAACTGAAAAAGTCATGACGAATGGTTTCTTCCGTACGGGTGACATTGGTGTAATGAATCCACAAGGTTTCGTTAAAATTGTTGACCGTAAAAAAGATATGATTTTAGTCTCTGGCTTTAATGTATATCCTTCAGAAATTGAAGAAGTTGTTGCTCAGCATCCAAAAGTGTTGGAAGTTGCAGTTATTGGTGTGCCAGATGAAAAATCAGGTGAAATTCCAAAATTATTCGTTGTGAAAAAAGATCAATCTTTAACAACTGAAGAAATTTTAGCATTTGCGAAAGAAAACTTAACAGGCTATAAGCGCCCACGTTATGTTGAATTCATGGATGAATTACCAAAATCGAACGTAGGTAAAATTTTACGTAAAGATTTACGTAAGCCTGCATAAGTCATGAAATAAAAAAAAGCGCCTTATGGCGCTTTTTTTTATTTCTTTAAAAACCATCTATCGATATAGGGGCGACCTACACCAAAGATGCCAAGAAAAATAAACATGGTGCCAAATTGGCGTAAGAAACTTGGATTTTTAAATGCACCATAACTCAGCACGTTATCAATGAGGCAATATACACATAGAATTGCAACCCATAAACCGAGTGACATACGCTTAACAGAAACTGCGTAAAATGAAATCCATAAAATTACGAATGTAAAAACAGTAGACCAAATATTAAAGTTGGCGCAAATAACACATAGTAAAAATGCAACAACTGGAATCACAATTTTAAAAGCACGATCTACTTTAAGTTGATTCTCACGTTGCATTTCAAGGACATTAAACATTTCTTCTTGATCTGGCTTCACCATAAAGTGGATCCTTAAAACAATTAAAATTGATAAAACATGACATTAAACGAAAATTTTCCATGAAATGCCATGCTATGATATGACAATAAAATCTCCATGAGAATTGCCTTCATGCAAAGTATAAGTGGAATTGTTTATCTAATTTTGATTGCATGTCTTTTACCCTATGTTTTTGCAATCATTGCTAAAAAAGTTGGTGGTTTTAAAGCGCAAGATAATCAAGAGCCTAGAGTATTTTTAGCAAAAACGACTGGTTTGGCTGCACGCGCTAATGCAGTACAACAAAATAGTTATGAAACTTTACCATTATTTATCGCAGCTATTTTATTGGCAGAATATATGGTTGTGCCACAAGTAGTCATAATGACTTTTGGTATTGCTTATATTATTTTTAGAGTATTTTATGGTATCTGTTATTTAATTAATTGGGCAACTCTACGCTCTATTTTTTGGGTACTTGCATTACTTTGTCCTATTGCATTGCTTTTATTGGTCATTCGCATTACTGGATGAATAGCAGAGCTGAAAATATGTATTTTTCCAGAGCAGATGTATAATCGACGGAAAATTTAATTGAGAAAACGGTTATAATCGTTCTTGATTAAAAAAGATTTAACTTGTTAAAGAGTAATGCTATGAGCTACAGCAATATCCCTGCGGGTAAAGATGCACCAAATGACATCTATGTAATTATTGAAATTCCTGCAAATGCAGCACCAATTAAATACGAAATTGATAAAGATTCTGATGCATTATTCGTAGACCGTTTCATGGGTACAGCAATGTTCTACCCAGCAAACTATGGTTATGTTCCAAATACATTATCTTTGGATGGTGATCCGCTAGACGTATTAGTTGTGACTCCACATCCAGTTGAGCCAGGTTCTGTAATTCGTTGCCGTCCTGTAGGTAAATTGAATATGGAAGATGACGGTGGTGTAGATGCGAAATTAATCGCAGTTCCACATGATAAACTAACTCCAATTTACAAAGATGTTCAAGAATATACAGACCTTCCTGAATTATTGATCAAACAAGTTGAACACTTCTTTGCTCATTACAAAGATTTAGAAGCAGGTAAGTGGGTTAAATTAAGTGGTTGGGAAGGTTCTGAAGTTGCAAAACAAGAAGTTCTAAGCTCAATTGCTGCTTATGAAGAAGCAAATAAGTAATTGTTTGATGGTTTAAGTTTTTTATTTTAAAAATTTAGCCATAAAAAACCTGCACATTGTGCAGGTTTTTTTATTTACTTGAATATCTTGTGAATTAGAATAATTTCACAGGAATATCAAGGAAGATACGCCATTCGTTAGTGTCAGGCATATACATATTTTCATAAGCAGTATCTGCACGATAGTGTGAATAACGTAAACGTAGGCTTGCATCTTTAGCAAAACCAGACTGAACAGTATATTTCACTTGGTTAAAGAATTCACGTTCTTTAGCATTACTAGTAGTTAGTTCACGACTGACAACAGGCGTGTTCTTATCACCAGGTGTTGCATAAGAAGGTGTATTGGCATGAATGTTCCAACCATATACAAATGCAGAAGTCCATGCTAAGCCAGGTACACCAAATTGACTGAAGTCTAGATTATATTGAATCTGTGCAGATTTTTCTTTAAGACCATTGAAGTCAGAAAGGTATGAGTTTGGTAGATAAATACTTTGGAAACCAGATGCATGGTCACCATAATCATAACCAACATTGCCATCATTTTGTTGATATGCAAGCATTACACTGTGTGGGCCTGTTGCATAAGTTGCTGATAGTGCCCAAATTTTATTATTATATGAGTTGTCGGCAGAGCCAATATATGAATATAAATTAGCATTATCTTGTTTATCAAACTTTGTATAGTAACCACTGAAATCATAAGTAAGTGAGCTATCGTTTGCTAATGCTTGTTTGTAGTTTGTATTAATATAATGACGGTCTAGGCGATCTTTATTATCTAAGCCGTAATATGAAGCAGTGAATGCATCATTAAATTTATATTTAGCACCCCAAACATAAGCACTTTTTAAATCATTACCATCTGTAGAGATTTGATCTGACATTTGGTTTTTAGTGAATTTACCAGCGATTACATTTAAATCTTTAATTTCATTGCTAGAAATTAATGTACCAGTGAAGTATTCAGGAACTAAACGTGCTGTATTACTTGCAAAAACAGGAATATCTAAAACTTGTGTACCATAAGTTACAGTAGTGTTTGAAACACGAGCTTTTACGAAACCACCGCCACGAGTCCATTGGTCGTGAGGATTGCCATTAGCATCACGTGGAATCATGTTGTTGCCAGAGTGATCATTTCTACCTAATTTAAATGACCAGTCACCAATAACACCTGCACCAATACCTACAGTACCTTGTGTGAAACCTGTTTCTAGTTTTACGATCGCTGTTTGAGCTGCTGATCTATTATCTTCTGCACCACTTTTTTTATCGCGATCGATAAAACCAGTACGGAATAAAACAGAACCTTCAGCATCTTCAATAAGACCTTTAGATTCGCTTTGTTCGCTGGCAAAAGCTGTTGAAACAAGTGCTGCTTGAATTAAAGTAGCAAGTAATAATTTTTGTGTTTTTTGCATTGGGAGAGAGCCTCTATACAAAATAATAGTGAATGGGTGATGGATATAAATCACATTTAAAAGATGCTTATAATTAATCCTAATTAATTAAGGTTAAACACTCTTCCAATGAGGTTTATATATTTGCCTATAGAAACATGCATTTAATTTGATTAAGAATGCAGTTAACTTGCCATAATATATATGACTTATAGGCACTTTGGGTATAAAAAAATAAACTAAGATCATAAAAAAAATATATAGAAAAGGAGATCTTGTCTAAATATTGTTATTTTATCTTAACTTATGTGTGGCTTATTTTTGTGCAAATTCATAAAAATGTAAATACTTTAATATAAATTTGTTTACTTTTAATGCGTTTTTATGGTGAGGATGCTGCTGGCAATTAAATTTTTCCTATAGCGCTTTAGCTACTTATGTCGTGTGAATCAACGTCATTTATATTGTGATCTCTTTATTTGTAGCAATTTTCCTTGATGTTGTTTTCTTTTTTTTAAATTGGCACAGCAATTGCTAACTTCTTTGTGAGTTTTTAAATTAATCAAAAAAGAATCGTTCTAATGATATCAGGGGATACATAATGAAATTCACTTTAAAAGCATTAAGTCTAGCTTTCGTTGCAACTGCATCTGGTGCTACATTTGCAGATGAAAGTTCAAAATTGCCATTAGGTTTAGAGTTTAGTGGTTCAGCAGCGATTACAACAGATTATCGTTTCCGCGGTATGACACAAACGGAAAATGATCCCGCTGTACAAGTTGGTTTACAACTAACACATGAGAGTGGCTTATATGCTGGTGTTTGGGGGTCAAATGTTAAGTTGGCTACACAAGAAGTAATTGGAAAGGATGTAAATGATGAGGATGTGTTTAATACAGCACATTTAGAATTAGATCCATATATTGGTTATAGCTACACATTTGATAATGTTGCATTTACTCCATGGGTTGATGTAGGGGTGTGGTATTACGGCTACCCAAGTGCAAATAAAGATTTAGCATTTGCAGAGTATTATGCTAAAGCAGGTGTATCTGATTTAATTATGAAGGGTGATGGTCTAAATACTACAATCAATTATACGAATAAATTTTGGGGTGGTAGTGATAATGCATGGTATTTCTCATTAGGTTATGCGGTACCATTTGGTGAAACAGGTTTTGGTGCGAATGCGAATGTAGGCTATACGACTGTAAGTAATAATTCTGAAGAAAAATATTTTAACGGCAAAAACCACTATACAGATTGGAAAGTTGGCGTAACGTATGACTTTAAATCTATCGATGGTTTTTCTGCAGAGCTAGCAGCAATTGGTACTGATATTAGTAAAAAAGGTAAATCTAAAGCCGAGAAGCGCCTTAATGAAACAGGTGCAGTATTTACTTTAACTAAATCTTTCTAAGTTTTAGGTTTCAAGTAAAGAAAAAAGCCCGCAAAAAGCGGGCTTTTTTATGCCTGAGTATTTCTATAAGACAGTGCTTCTGTTAAATGGTTACTTTGGATATGCTCACTTTGTGCTAAGTCTGCAATGGTGCGTGCAACACGTAAAACCCGATGATAGGCACGAGCAGATAAATTTAGTCGTTGTTGAGCAATTTCTATAATGTTAAGTGCCTGAGTATCTAAACTTGCATATTGTTCTAATTGTTGTGGACTAAGCGCCATATTGAGGCAATTTTGCCTTTCGATCTGAAAGTTATAAGCTGCAATTACGCGAAGGCGAACTGTATCTGAATTTTCAACAGGTTTGGTATCTTGTAATTCAGATGCTTGAAGAGGTGGTACATCAATATGTAAGTCAATACGGTCTAATAAGGGCCCTGAAATTCTATTTTGATATCGTTTAATTGTCTCTGCTGAACATTGGCAACGAACATCTTGGTTAAATGCATAGCCACATGGGCAGGGATTCATTGCTGTTATTAATTGGAAGTTTGCTGGAAATGTGATTTGTCTAGATGCTCTAGAAATGACAATTTCTTTTGCTTCTAAAGGTTGTCTTAAAACCTCTAAAACTTTTCGGTCAAATTCAGGTAATTCATCTAAAAATAAAACACCTAAATGAGATAGTGTAATTTCACCTGGTTTAGGATGTGAACCGCCACCCACAAGTGCAACCGCAGATGCCGTATGGTGAGGCGCTCGAAAAGGGCGTTGACCAAAATCATGTGCAGTATTTGCAACAGAATAAATACTTGCGACTTCTAGGCTTTCTTGGGTGTTTAATGGCGGTAAAATACTTGCTAAGCGCGAAGCCAATAAGGTTTTTCCAGTTCCCGGTGGGCCTTTGAATAGTAATGAATGGCCACCAGCTGCCGCAATCTCTAAAGCACGTCTTGGTCGTAATTGACCTTTAATATCAGATAAATCGTATTTAGATTTATTGGTTTGGATATGTTGCTTATTTTCAAATGCTGTTAAAGCGTGTGAGTGATTTAAATGATCACAAACTTGTTTTAAATGATCTGCTGCAAAAGCTTCAAAATTAGGAAGTTGAGAAGCTTCTTGTGCATTTTGTGTAGGTAAAATGAGCTTGTGATTGGCTTGCTGACAAGCAATCGCAATACTAAGGGTACCTGTAATCGGTCTAAGTTGCCCATCTAAAGCAAGTTCTCCGATAAATTCAAAATCATTTGTACTTTGCTCAGATAATTGTCCAGATGCAATTAAAATCCCTAAAGCAATAGGGAGGTCTAAACGAGAACCATCTTTAGGTAAGTCTGCTGGTGCTAGATTAATTGTTAAACGCTTTGTTGGAAATTGAAAACCGCTATTAATAATTGCAGAACGAACACGGTCTTTACTTTCTCTTACTGCTGCTTCAGGTAAGCCAACAATGGTCAGTGAAGGAAGACCTTGGCTGATATGGACTTCTACCTCAATAGAAGGGGAATGGAGGCCAAGTAGCCCCCGAGTATAAATTTTTGCAAACGACATTTATTATGATCCATTGTAGTGCGTTATTTTTTATATATTTTGATGTTTTTATGCACAAACTTGGTGCTTATTATTTATTCTTTAATTGATTTTCTAGAGTTTCGACATGTTTTAGAAGTTCTTCCAAACGAATGTTGGCATTATTTAGTGCTGTTTTTTGACGTTCAATTTCATCTTGTGAAACTAAATCCATTTTTGTTACAGCTTCATTTAATAGTGCACGTAAATTGTGTTCGATATCTTTTTTCGGTAGATCAATCTGTTCCAAAATTGCTTGTAATAGCGTTTCTATCATTTGTTTTCTCTAAGAAGGAGAGTTGTATCAGCAGTGTATAACATGACTTAAATCTAGACCATAGCATTTCGGTACAAGATGGTTTTATTCAATGATGAACATCGTAATTCTTCTAGGAAAAATACGGATTTACTAGCGTATAAAAATGATTATAGGTATAGAATGTAAAAACGATAAAACATGCTTAAATTTTTATTTTCCCCCGACCTTAAAAATTTTGGCATGAAATTTGAACATAAAACCTTACTGGTGAAACAAGCCGAAGGAAAACAAACATGAAGCTAGTAACTGCAATTGTAAAACCCTTTAAACTTGATGACGTGCGTGAAGCATTGTCAGATATTGGTGTTCAAGGGATCACTGTAACTGAAGTCAAAGGTTTTGGTCGTCAAAAAGGTCATACCGAATTGTATCGTGGCGCTGAATATGTCGTTGATTTTTTACCTAAAGTAAAAATTGAAATTGCAATTAGTGATGAAATGGTTGATTCAGTGATTGAATCTATTACTCGCGTTGCAAGTACAGGGAAAATTGGTGACGGTAAAATTTTCGTAACTAATTTAGAGCAAGTCATCCGTATTCGTACAGGTGAAACAGGTGCTGATGCCGTTTAAGAGTTTGGCACGAAGTTTGCTGAGTACCTAATAACTCAAAAAAAGACTAGGTTGGGGGATACGAATGAAAAAAATGCTATTTGCGCTGAGTTTATCAGGCGCGCTTTTAGGTGGATCTGTTGCATGGGCTGAAGATGCTTCTCCAGCGTCTGTTCCTGTTGTTGAGGAAGTCGTTGTAGCAGAAGTTATCAGTGATGCAGATAATAAATTAGCAGATGTTGCATCTGTAGAATCATTAGAAGCACCTGCTTTAGAAGCAGAAGGTGCGATTCCAGAAGAAGAACCAACATTAGATACTGGTGATACAGCTTGGATTTTAGTATCAACTGCACTTGTTCTTTTAATGACAATTCCAGGTTTAGCATTATTCTATGGTGGTATGGTACGTAAAAAGAACGTATTAAGTACTATGGCACATAGCTTTGTTGCTGCAGCTGTGGTGAGTGTGGTTTGGGTTGTTATTGGTTATACACTCGCATTCAGTGAAGGAAACCTCTTTATTGGTAACCTTGATAAGTTCATGTTATCAGGTATTACAACAGAGGCGCTTTCAGGCACAATTCCAGAAATTCTTTTTGTTATTTTCCAAATGACCTTTGCAATTATTACTGTAGCCATTATTAGTGGTTCAATTGCAGAGCGTATGAAATTTGGTGCCTTTGTTGCTTTCATTGCAATTTGGGTTGTTGTTGTATATGCACCTATTACTCACTGGGTATGGGGTGGTGGTTGGTTAGGTAGCGATGGTGCACTCGACTTTGCTGGTGGTACGGTTGTTCATATCAACTCAGGTGTCGCAGGTTTAGTTGCAGCATATATGTTAGGTAAGCGCATGGGCTTAGGTCGTGAATCTATGGCACCGCATAACTTAACATTAACAGTTGTTGGTGCTAGCTTAGTTTGGGTAGGTTGGTTTGGCTTCAACGGTGGTTCTGCCTTAGGTGCAAATGGTTCAGCAGGTTATGCACTTATCGTTACTCAAATTGCAGCATCTGCAGCAGCACTTTCTTGGTTATTGGTTGAAAAACTAGTACGTGGTAAAGCATCTGTACTTGGTGGTGCTTCTGGTGCGGTAGCTGGTTTGGTTGTGATTACACCAGCAGCAGGTTTTGTGACTGTAAGCGGTGGTTTAATCATGGGTCTTATTGGTGGCGTAGTGTGCTTCTGGGGTATTACAGCACTAAAACGCATACTTAAAGCAGATGATTCCTTAGATGCATTCGGTCTTCATGGTGTAGGTGGTATTGTAGGTGCGCTATTAACAGCAGTATTTGCAAGTGAATTCATCATGGGTGATGGTGCTCCAAAAGATATGCTTGCTCAATTATGGGTGCAAACCGAAGGTGTACTAGCAACAATTGCTTATTCTGGCGTGGTAACTTTCATTATTCTTAAAGTGATAGATTTAGTGATTGGTATCCGAGTTGAATCTGATGATGAGCGCATGGGTCTAGATTTAAGTCAACATGGCGAACGCATCGAATAATAAAAAATCATTATCAATATATAGTATAAAACAGCCCGAAAGGGCTGTTTTATTTCCATATCTAGAACAATACTCTACAAATACTATTATTTTTGCTACACTCTAAACTCATTCAAATTTGTTTAATAAAACCGCTATGCATTGTCCTTTTTGCAACGCTGAAGATAGTAGAGTAATCGATTCACGGTTAGCAGCTGAAGGCTGTCAAATTCGTAGACGTCGTGAATGTATTAGTTGTGGCGAGCGTTTTACAACATTTGAAACCTATGAAGTTGTAATGCCACGTGTTATTAAATCGGATGGGAAAAGTGAACCATTTGATGAAGCAAAAATGCGTCGTTCACTTATGCATGCTTTACAAAAACGTCCTGTAACTCAAGAGCAAATCGAAACCGTATTAAGTGATATTCACTTACAAATTCGTAGACTAGGTGAACGAGATGTTAAATCTCGCACCATTGGCGAAATTGTCATGCAATCATTATTTGCTCTAGATCATGTTGCTTATGTGCGTTTTGCATCTGTTTACCAAGACTTTCAAGATGTAGAAGCATTTCGTCGTCAAATTGAGCAAATGCAACATCGCGATCTTCAAGATTAAGTTTAGAGATTTAGTACACCATGTTCGAGCCCATTCAAAATCCAAAACACCAAGATCAGGTGTGGATGCAACGTGCTATAGCACTTGCAAAACTTGGGCAATATTCAACAAAACCCAATCCCAATGTTGGCTGTGTCATTGTTAAAGATGGTCAATTGGTTGGGGAAGGTTTTCATCCTAAAGCAGGGCAACCACATGCCGAAGTGTTCGCAATGCGAGAAGCGGGCGAACAGGCCAAAGGTGCAACGGCTTATGTGACTTTAGAGCCATGTGCACATTATGGTCGTACACCGCCATGTGCAAAAGGTTTGGTCGAAGCTGGTGTAACGAAAGTTGTTATTGCATGTCCTGATCCTAATCCGTTGGTGGCAGGTAAAGGAGTGCAAATTTTAAAAGATGCTAGCATTGAAGTTGAAACAGGCATTTGTGAAGCAGAAGCACATCAGCTTAATTTGGGATTTTTAAAAACAATGGCAACAGGTATGCCTTATGTTCGTTTAAAAGTCGCATCAAGTTTAGATGGTCGAATAGCAATGGCATCTGGTGAATCTAAATGGATTACAGGTAGTGAAGCTCGACAAGATGTACAGCATTGGCGTGCAATTTCAGGTGCTGTAGTCACAGGAATTGAAACGGTTTTAGCCGATGATTGCCAGTTGAATGTAAGACAGTTAGATAATGTAGAAGATATTTCTACAGTTGTTCAACCTTTACGTATTATTTTAGATCGACAAGGACGCTTGCCATTAACTGCTAAAATTTTAGAGCAACCAAAAACGGTGATGGTTATGGGACCATATCGTAAAGAGCTAGAAAATTTAGGCGTGGTTCAATTACAAATTCAGCCCTTAAATGAATTATTACGAACTTTAGCACAGCAATATCAAGTTTATGATGTATTGGTTGAAGCAGGTGCAACGCTATCAACTGCATTTTTAACAGAGCAGTTAGTTGATGAATTATTGAGTTATGTTGCACCTACTTTTTTAGGGCAAACTGCTCGTGCAATGTTTAATGCGGAATTTAATCGTATGGTAGAGCAACTTCGTTTTAAACTTATAGATGTTACCCAAGTAGGGAATGACGTTCGTTTGACGCTTATTCCCTCTCAAGAGACAGTATGAATCCAGAGTCTACGGTTTACCACAAGCGTCGTCATGCGGCGCGTACTACCGATGAATACCTTTTCCATCAATTGGTTCCTTATTTAGGAAACAAACGCCGTTTATTACATCTGATTTTAGAAGCGCTTGAGAGTACGGGAACTTTAAATCGAAAAGATGGTCGTGCGCCTATTTTTGCAGACTTTTTTGCAGGCTCAGGTGTGGTTTCACGTTTGGCACGTCAAAATGGTTATCGTGTCATTGCTAATGATTGGGAACCGTATAGCCACGCTTTAAATAGTGCAATTTTATCTTGCACGGAAGCGCCTGCATTTAAAGAGTTGGGTGGCTATCAAAAAGCCATTGATTACTTGAACCGTTTACCTGAAGTGAAAGGTTGGGTTACACACAATTTATGTCCTCGCAATGATGAAATTTATGATCCTGCAAAAGATCGTTTATTCTTCAAACGCCGTAATGGTATGCGTATAGATGCTATTCGTCAGCAAATTGCGACATGGCAAGCGCAAGGTGCGATTGATGATGTTGAAATGTCAGCATTACTTGCTCCTTTATTGTATTCAGCGAGTTTTGTGAGCAATACATCGGGTGTATTTAAAAGCTTCCATCATGGATGGGGTGGTAAAACACAAACGGCTTTGGAACGTATTGAGTCGTTACTTTGGTTAACGCCAAGTCGCTTTTGTGAAATTGGTGATGCGAAAAAACCTGCTGCTGAAATGTGGTGTGTAGATGCACAGCATTTAGCAAATCAAATGAGTGGTTTTGAAGTTGATGTTGCTTATTTAGATCCACCATATAATCAACATGCTTATAGCAGTAATTATCACGTTTTAAATGCTTTAACTTTATGGGATCAGGTCGATTTACCAACCCCAGATACTAAAGGTTTTAAGAGTGGTATTGACCGTGCTTGGCGTAAAGAAAGACCAAGCCCGTACAACTCTTCTAAGCATGCTCAAGAAGCCTATGAAAAGTTATTGGCAACGATTAATGCACGATATATTCTAACGAGCTATTCTACCGATGGTAATATTAGTGCGACAGATTTATTGCAAGCGAATTTGAAGCGTGGTCGTGTAACGCTGCTAACGCAAGATGTACCTCGTTACCGCGTGAGTAAACAGCGTCAGTCGGAAAGAGCACGTGTACTTGAGTTTATTGTGATTACAGATACGCATGGTAAATCTGGACCACCAATTCGTCAGTTACTTGGTCAATTGCATCATTTTGCAGAGTTAGGCGGTGTAGACACGACAGGTGTTAGCACACAATTGGCATTATGGTAAAAGTCTATAAAATTTGAGAAAACCTATGTTCACAGGCATTATTGAAAGCGTTGGAAAAGTTGAAAGTTTACAAAGCATAGGCGGAGATGTCCGTTTACGTATTCAAACAGACCTCGATATGTCAGATGTACATTTAGGTGATTCAATTGCAACCAATGGTATTTGCCTAACAGTGACTGATTGGGGAAACAATTGGTATGCTGCTGATGTGTCGCGTGAAAGTTTAAATCGTACAACTTTAGGTCAATGGAAAGTTGGTCAGCGTGTAAATGTTGAAAAAGCGATGCTTCCTACTACACGATTTGGTGGACATATTGTAAGTGGACATGTCGACGTTGTTGGTGAAATTACAGTGGTTAAATCAGATGCACGTTCATTGTATTTTGAAGTGACAGCACCTGCTGAAATTGCACGTTATTTGGCAGAAAAAGGCTCGGTGACTGTTGATGGTATTAGTCTTACTATCAACCACTTACGTGGTAATGTCATGAGTCTTAACTTAATTCCTCATACTGCAGAAAGAACCAATATTGGTACTTGGCAAGTGGGAGCTAAAGTTAATTTAGAAGTAGATGTATTGGCACGTTATATTGAGCGTTTATTGTTAGGCGATAAGGCTGCTGAAACAAAACCACAATCAAAACTTAGCATGGACTTCCTTGCTGAAAATGGCTTTTTGAAATAAGCTATAAGAGTAAAAAACAGGCAGTCTAGTTGAAAAATTAGACTGTTTTTTATTTTTTAGTCGATTTTAGTGTTTAAATAGAAGTAGTTTAAATTTTGGAAAGGTGTAAATGTTCGATTTTTTACTGAACCTTGAACAATGGTTGCCTGTGTTATTAGAAAACTATGGCGTGTGGATCTATGCAATTTTATTTTTAGTCATTTTTGCAGAGACCGGTTCAGTATTCATGTTTTTCCTTCCAGGTGATAGCTTGCTGATTGCTATAGGTGCTTTGTGCTCGTCAACTGATGTAATTCATCTACATTACATGGCAATCACGTTATTTACGGCAAGTACTTTAGGGTATACCGTTAATTATTATACGGGTAGCATTTTAGGCATTAAATATTTCAACAAACACACACGCTACTTTAAACCTGAATACTTAGTTAAAACCAATCATTATTTCACTAAACATGGCGGGAAAACGATTTTAGTTGCACGCTTTGTACCATTTGTTCGTTCATTTGCACCATTTGCAGCAGGTGCGACAAACATGAATTTTGCATCCTTTACAGCATATAATGTGATTGGCGGTATGCTTTGGATTGGATTGTTACTTGGTATTGGCTATGGCTTAGGTCATACTTTACATGCTGTGGTTGGGTTCTTTTAATTTTAAGCATTTGGCTCTAAAAACAAAAAATCTAAAGTATATGATTTGAAATACTTTAGATTTGAATGTACGTAAAATTAAAGTAATTAGTCCGAAAATTTCGAACTTTTCAATATATATTCAATTTCTTCTTGAGTTGCTGCATGCAATTTTGCACGAAAAGCTGTAACAGCTTGCTCAATTAAACTCTCCGCTTCTAACTCTAAACGAATACGAACACTGTCGAGCTCAGACAGCATTTCACTATCTTTTACAGATAAATTATCTGCAATATTCTTAGGATTTTTTTCATAACGATTGGTGTAGCTTTGAGTTTCTTGTACTAGATCTTGACGCATGAGTTGAAGCTCTTTTGCTTGTTCTGCAAATTTTCGCTCTTCATCTAATTGCAATTGTTTAGCAAACTCTGCTTCTTCAGCACGTTTATCTTCCAGTTTCTTTTCTAAAGCTTGTTGATGTCGAATGCGAGCTTCTTCAATCAACTGTGCTTTTAATTCTGCATAAGCAACATCAATTTTTTGCAAAGATTTTTGCTGTTCTTGTTTGTCTCGTTCAATCCAAGCTTGTAATTGAACTTCAGGTTTTAGAATATCGAAGATACGATGGAGGTCATCAAGATATGCTTGACGCACAGCTTCAGGTGCTTCTAACCAACGCTGTTTAAAATCTTGTCCGACATTTAATGCCACCATCTTTCTCCTTTATTGTATAGCTTAGAGTTTATACGTTTTTGGTTCTATGCCAAAACGGCGATACTGTTTAAACTTTTCACGACCGAGTTGTTTTGCCGAATCACTATTTTCAATAATCTCAATAATGTGACTAAATTTCTCAAATTGTTCAAGTGCTTGGTCATTAAAATTAAAAATGATCCAATCTGACTGTTCTGGAAGCTTTGCTGAAATACAAATAGGTGCATTTGCATTATCAACTCCATGCGGAATAAAGCTGGTTGCATCAAAGCTCCATAAACGGTCATCAAGTTGCTGTTGTAACTCTAAGTTTTCACACAGCAACCAGATTTTTTCAGATTTTTTTAAAATCTTACGACATAAACGGCAAGTACTTTCGACTCGCCGTTCAGGACTTTTTTCAAAAAGATAAAAGCTAATTTTAGCCATTCGATTGAGCGCGATTTGCTAAGAATTGCATTAATAGTGGAACAGGACGACCTGTAGCGCCTTTGTTTGCACCAGAGGTCCAAGCTGTACCGGCAACATCTAAATGTGCCCAACGGTAGTCACGTGTAAAACGCTCTAAGAAACAAGCAGCTGTTACAGAACCTGCTTTAGGACCACCAATGTTTGCAATATCGGCAAATGGAGAATCAAGTTGCTCTTGATAGTCTTCAATGACTGGCATGCGCCATACACGGTCAAATGAATGTTGACCTGCTGTATCAATTTCTGCGGCAAGTTCATCATCTGGTGTAAATAGACCTGTTAATACTGAGCCTAATGCAACTACACATGCACCTGTTAGTGTTGCAATATCAATCACAAGAGCAGGGTTGAAACGCTTGATGTATGTCAATGTATCGCAAAGAACTAAACGACCTTCGGCATCTGTGTTTAAAATTTCAACAGTTTGACCGCTCATTGTTGTTACGATGTCACCAGGGCGAGTTGCATGACCTGAAGGCATGTTTTCAGCAGCAGCAATTGCACCAACAACATGAATAGGAAGCTGAGATTCGCAAAGTGCACGAATGGTACCTAATACAGATGCAGAGCCACACATATCATATTTCATTTCATCCATGCCTAAGCCTGGTTTAAGTGAAATACCACCTGTATCAAATGTCACACCCTTACCCACTAGCACGACAGGTGCTTCTTTACGATTACCTTGGTATTCAAGTGTAATAATACGACCTGGACGATCTGAGCCTTTACTTACTGCAAGGAAAGCACCCATACCTAGATCAGCCATTTGTTGCTCATCTAATACAGTTACTTTTAATAAATTCGGATATTCTGCAGCTAAAGCTTGTGCTTGTTCAGCTAAATATTCTGGGAAGCAAATGTTGCCAGGGCGGTTGCCTAGGTTACGTGCTAAATTTTGCCCAGATTGAATTGCTTCAATTAATGATAATTGTTGCTGATTTAATGGGCTGTTTTTTGCAATTAGATTGATTTGTTCAAGAATAAAGTCATTCTTTTTAGATTTATATTCATCAAAAGAGTAAGCCGCTTGTGTCAGGCTAAGTGCGAATAAATAATGTAAGTCTTGTGGAAGTGCAGAAATATCAACACTAATTTGTTTGAATTTTTTTTGTGAAGACTTGATAATTGTTTGAGCAATTTTTGATAATTTCGCAGCTTTAAGTTCGGTTGCTTTGCCAATACCAATAAATACGCTGTGAGTGCAATCAGATACTTGCCCAATTAACGCTAAAGTTTCACCTAAAGCTGATTTAAATTGTGTTGATTCAATAATTGTATTTAAGTTATTGATTTGATAGGTATTGGTAGCATGTTGAACTTGTTCTGAATCAACTAATATCAACAAAGATTGGTTCGATGCATTCTCTTGGAATGACTGGTTAATACTGAGTTTCATATGCGATTTTCATGCCTTTGTAAGGTTTAGTTCCATTGAAACATTTTGATGAATAGAGTTTCAATGTGCAACATGAGTATAGTTCTATATTTTTAACATTAGGGTAAACTAGTGTAGGTTTTTTTACCCAGCTTTTTGGAAGAATTAATTTGATTATTCGGCGTTATCTGGTCAAGCAAGTTGTATCGACATCATTAGTGGTGGTCTCTTTATTGACCTTGATCATGATGGGTGGTCGTTTGATCAAATATTTTGGTGTTGCTGCGCAAGGTCGTTTAGATGTAAGCATCTTATTTAGCATTGTGGGTTATCGTTTACCTGAGTTTTTAACCCTTATTTTACCCTTGGGTTTTTTCATTGGTTTAATGTTGGTTTTTGGTCGTTTATATGTCGACCATGAAATGGCGGTATTCAATAGTAGTGGGGTGAGCCGAAATCGTTTAGGTCGATTATTAGTACCCATGACGGTTGTCTTTTTGGCAGTACAATCATTTTTAATGTTATGGGCAGCACCATGGGGATTACGTCAGTTTGAAGAGTTGACTTCTGCACAAGCGGTAAGAACAGGGTTTGACTTGGTTCGTCCAAAAGAATTTGTATCTTCAGGTGCGTATACCATTTATGCAGGTGATTTGTCTGAAGATAGGAGAAATCTAAAAGATATTTTCTTCTATCAAAAAGCAGATAGAGAAGGGCGCCCTGATGTTGTGATTCTGGCAAAAGAAGCAACACGAATTGAAATGCCAAATGATAGTGCCAATGTGGTTGATTTGACTGAAGGTCGTCGTTACGAAATTTTCCCAAATAGTCCTAAATATACGCAGATTGAGTTTCAGACTTATCGTTTACGCTTAGAAAATAATAAAGAAGCGAAGTTTGAAAGTACTGAGGTTGAGGCTTTACCAACATCTAAACTTTGGCAGAATAGAGAAGATGCTGTTGTTTCAAGTGAGCTGTGGTGGCGTGTATTTGTACCATTTGCCATGTTTGTTGCATTAATTTTGGCTTTAGCTCTATCAGAGGTGAGTCCTCGCCAAGGTCGTTATTTAAAATTATTTCCTGCATTGTTAATTTTTGCGAGTTTAATTGTGGTTCTAATGGCTATTAAGACTCGTGTTAGTAAAGAAGAATTAGGCGCATGGGCTTATCCTGTAGCATTACTTGTTTATGGTGGTGTTGGGGTATTGTTCTTAAGAAGGCCTAATCTTGCACCCAAAATTAAGCAAAGAATTCAACGAGTGGGGTCTTAATAATGTTCGCACGCCGAATTGTTGCAAAACATGTGACCAAAACAACTGCACTAGCAATGTTAGGAACAACATTTGTATTAGCAGGTTTACAGGTTCTTTTTTCCTATTTAGGTGAATTGAGCTCGTTGAAAGATGGTTATGGTGCTTTGGATGCCTTGAAATATGTACTTTGGGGTGCTCCAAGATATTTATATGAGATTCTACCGATCTCTGCCTTAATTGGCGCTGTATTAGGTTTAGGTGCTTTGGCATCAAATAGTGAACTTATTATTATGCGTGCTTCAGGAATTAGCCTGTGGCGTATTGTTGGCTGGGTTATTCGCTCTGCTTTAATTTTGGTGGTTTTATCTTTTGCTTTAAGCGAGTGGGTAACTCCATATACCAATGAAAAAGCACAGAGTGTGAAAGGGCACCGAAGTGTTGCAGAACTGGGCTCTGTAAGTGGATATTGGACTCGTGAAGGGCAACGTTTTATTTATATTGATTATGCAAATTCATCTGGACAGTTAAAAAATATCCAAGTGATCGATTTAGATAAAAATTACAATATGCGCGGTGTGATTAATGCTGAACAAGGTAATTTTGTTAAAGATGGTACATGGACATTAGAAAACGTAGATAGAACTGATGTATTACCCAATGGTAATGCTGTTTTAGAAAAAGTAGATCAGCAACCTCTTTCTATGGCATTACAGCCTAAGTATGTACACATGGTAACGATTGATCCTGAAAAACTATCTCCAAGTCAGTTGGTAAGTTTTATCAGTTATATGCATGAATATAGTCAAGTTCCTAAAACATATCAGTTGGCATTTTGGCAAAAGGTAGCATCTCCATTTGCACTTATTGCTTTAGTTGTTATTGCATGTTCATTTATTTTTGGTCCATTGCGTCAACAATCTATGGGTTTTCGCTTGGTCATTGCGATGTTCACAGGCTTAGGTTTTTACTATCTGCAAGACTTTTTAGGGTATGCAAGTTTAGTGTATTCACCTTCTCCAGCATGGTTTGTATTTTTACCAATTCTTCTTATTTTTGCTGCTGGTGGCTACTTGCTTCACCGTGCAAGATAAAAATGTATTGAATTGAAGAAAACAATGTTCATCAGTGGCTTAAACCATCGATAGAACATAGAGTCTTTATCGAAATTTCGGTAAAATGTATTGATTAATTTGTAAACAGAAAAGAGTGTATATCATGACGGTTGCAACTGCTGGCAAAATTCCTCACGTTTTAGTCATTATGGATGGCGTGGGACACCGTGTAGAGGTTGAAGATAATGCCTTCTTAGCAGCAAAACGCCCAAATTTGACTGCAATGCAGGAAAAGCATCCGCATGGTTTGATTTCTGGTTCAGGAGAAGATGTTGGTCTTCCTGATGGACAAATGGGTAACTCAGAAGTGGGTCACATGAACTTGGGTGCAGGTCGTGTGTTGTACCAAGACTTTACTCGTATTACAAAAGATATTCGTACAGGTGCTTTCTTCGAGCATGAAGTACTTGTAGATGCTGTAGAAAAAGCCAAAGCTGCAAATGGTGCAGTGCATATTTTGGGCTTATTGTCTGAAGGTGGCGTACATTCACATGAAGACCATATTGTTGCAATGGTTGAACTTGCATTAAAACGCGGTGCAACAGTTTATTTACACGCATTCTTAGATGGTCGTGATACACCACCAAAAAGTGCTCAGCCGTCGCTTGAAAAATTAGAAGCTGTATTTGCTCAATACCCTGGTCAAGGTCGTATTGTGACGATGATTGGTCGTTATTTTGCAATGGATCGAGATAACCGTTGGGATCGTGTAGAACAAGCATATCGTTTACTTACAGAAGGCGAAGCGGCTCGTACTGTTACAACTGCTACAGAAGGCTTAGAGTTGGCTTATGCAGCAGAAGAAACTGATGAGTTTGTTAAAGCAACACGCATTGGCGATATTGCTAAAATTCAAGATGGCGATAGCGTTGTATTCATGAACTTCCGTGCTGACCGTGCACGTGAAATAACAAAAGCATTTGTTGAAAAAGATTTTGCAGGTTTTGAACGTAAAGTTGTGCCAAATTTATCTAAATTTGTCATGCTTACACGCTATCAAGCAACAATTGATGCACCAGTTGCATATATGCCTGAAGCACTCAAAAATTCGCTTGGCGAATACTTGTCAGATTTAGGTAAAACGCAATTACGTATTGCTGAAACTGAAAAATATGCACATGTGACATTCTTCTTTAGTGGTGGTCGTGAAGATGAATATGTTGGTGAAAAACGTATTCTTATTCCATCCCCTAATGTTGCAACGTATGACTTAAAACCTGAAATGAGTGCGTATGAAGTAACAGATGAACTTGTTGCTGCAATTAATTCAGGTGAGTTTGATTTATTGGTTGTGAACTTTGCAAATGGTGACATGGTTGGTCATACTGGTAAATTTAACGCAGCTGTGAAAGCCGTTGAAGCAGTAGATACTTGCTTAGGTCGAGTGTATGAAGCAGTTATGGCACAAAAAGGTCATATGATTGTGACAGCAGATCATGGTAATGTTGAGCAAATGCAAGATTACGTAAGTGGTCAGGTTCACACTCAACATACGACAGAACTTGTGCCATTTATCTATGTTGGACCTACACAAGCAATAATTGCAGAAGGTGGGGTGTTAGCAGATGTTGCACCAACACTATTAAGCTTAATGCAGATTCCAGTACCTGAAGAAATGAAAGGTCGTAATCTAATTACATTAGCACCATAAACAATAAATAAAGGTGAATGAATGGCTCAACGCACTCTTGTTGCTTTATTAACAACATGCTTCATGTGTTTGAGCCTTTCTCCTGCTTGGGCAAAAACAAAGCTTCAGCAGCCTGATGTTTTAAGCTTAGATGAAGAACAACAATATGAAGAAGTGCCTGTAGAGGCGATACAGAATTTTGTTCAAATATACGGCATAGTAAAAGATAACTATGTGGCTGAAAAAAATGATGAAGATTTATTTCAGCAGGCAGTTAAAGGACTTGTTTCAGGTCTAGATCGTTATTCACGTTACTTATCTCCTGAAGACTATAAGCAGCTTTTACAATATACAGAGGGCGAATTTGCATCTGTAGATTTTGATGTGGTTTTTGATCATCAATTACATCAGTGGATTATTCAGGGTTTAAAACCAGAAGCGGATTCTGCTAAACAAGGTCTGAAAAATGGACTGATTGTTTTTAAAATTGACAATCAAGAGCTAAAAAAATTAAATAATGATCAAGTGAGTAATTTGTTGTCAGGTGCTGTTGGTTCTACCATCGATATTCAACTGACAGAAAAAAGTCCACCTATTACAATCGTTAGAAATAAAAAAATAGAAACTGATGTTCAAGCTCATTTATTAAATAATCAAATTCTTGTTATTAAAGTTAAGGTATTTCAGCAAGATACTGCGAATGAAATGAAGCACTTAATTGAACAATATACGTCACCTCGTTTAAAAGGTATTTTGATTGATTTAAGAAACAACCCTGGTGGGTTGTTATCAGCTGCTGTTGAAAGTGCTGATTTATTTCTAAATCAGGGGGTGATTGTTTCAACTAAAAGTCGCTCTGAGGGAGATCAACAATTTCAGGCGTTACCGAGTTCCGAGTTTCTTAAATTAAAAGTGGGTATTTTAATTAATAACCGCTCAGCTTCTGCTGCAGAGGTGTTTACTGCAGCGCTGAAAGATCATGGTCGTGCATGGGTTATTGGTGATACAAGCTATGGTAAAGGCGTAGTCCAGAAACTTTTTGCCCTGTCGAACGGTGCCGCATTACAAATGACGGTTTCTCACTATTACACGCCTAAAGGTGCAATGATTGAGGGCGTTGGTATACAACCCAATCAAAAATATGTGCTACAGCCTGATATGAAAGAAGATGCTTATGTAGAGCATGTTTCGGAATTATTAATTCGTCATAAATAATTAAGATTCTTCGTCTGTATCTAGCCCAAATTTTTTCAAGCGATACCGCAAAGATCTAAATGTCATACCTAGTTTTTTTGCCGCAAGTGTTCTATTCCAATGCGTTAAATCTAAGGCATTTAATAAAATTTCTTTTTCAATATTGGCTAAATAGTTTTCTAAGCCTTCAACGGGGAGCTTATTCGAGCCTAAACCTGAATATGGCTGTTTTTCAATAGGTTGAATATTTTTTTCAACTTGTACTGAAAATTGCTTTAGGGGTGTGCTTTGTAAGTGCTGTAGATCGATACACTGTTCATCACTTAAAGTCATTGCACGTTCAATAATATTTCTTAATTCACGTACATTGCCAGGATAATATTGTTCGAGTAGAAAAATTTTTGCTTTATCGGAGAGATATTTAGGGGGAATACGCCATTCTTGTGACACACGCTGAATGAAATTCTCTGCTAATAATAAGATATCATTACCACGTGCTCTAAGAGGAGGTAAAATTAAGTCCATCACATGGATGCGAAAGAATAAATCTTGGCGAAAACGTCCTTGCTGAACCATACTATCTAAGTCTTGATGGCTTGCACTAATCACACGAAAATCCACATCAATTTCAATATCTGAACCTACAGGACGAATCCGTTTTTCTTGCACAGCTCGGAGTAGTTTTACTTGCATGTTTAGAGGAAGTTCGGCAATTTCATCTAAGAATAAACTACCGCCATGTGCCGATTGAATCAAACCTTGTTTATCTTGTGTTGCGCCAGTAAAGCTTCCTTTTTTATGACCAAAGAGCTCACTCTCCATTAAGTCTGAAGGAATAGCACCACAATTTATGGCAATAAATGGTCCTTCATTTCTATTGCTTAGACGATGTACTAAGTTTGCAACAACTTCTTTACCAGTGCCTGACTCGCCTGTAATAAAAACGGGTGCTTGAGAACGAGCAATTTTTTTAATGGTTGTGCGTAATTGCTGAATCGGGGCAGATTGACCAATCAACATCTTGTTTTCAAGTAAGTTTTCATTATTACTCTGAATAGATGTGATTGGTTTGTTTAATGCTTTGTCTAATAATTGTTGTAGGTGCTGTTGTTTAATTGGTTTATTAACGAAGTCGAAAGCACCTGCTTTGAGCGCAGAAATCGCGATATCCATATTTCCATAAGCGGTGAGTACAGCAATAGGGATGTGAGGATAGTTTTTTGAAATATGATCTACAAGCTCTACGCCATTGCCATCGGGCAAATTAAAATCGGTTAAGCAAGCATCATAATTATTTTTAGAAAGTAATGTTTTTGCTTCACTTACCTGATGGGCAACATGTGTATTCATGCCCATGCGTGATAATGTCATAGACATAAGTGTACATAAATCTTCCTCATCATCTACAAGTAAGATAAGTGGTGCTAAATCCAAAACTTTCCCCCAATGTTAATTTATTTCTATACGAGGGCATTCGATTCTAAAGCATGCCCCAGATTGTTGTTCTACATAGCTGAGTTTGGCTTGGTTTGCTTCGCAGAAACTATGTGATAAATATAATCCTAACCCAGTTCCCGTGATTTCGGTACTAAAAAATGGTTGAAATATAGAGCGAATGTTTTTGTGAGCAACGCCTTCACCAAAGTCTATGACATCTATTCTTATAAAAAGAAGGTAGCTATAAATATTTAACTTTATATGACTTTTATCTTTTGCGTTGTGTCGAATTGCATTTCGAATCAGATTAATCAGTACCTGTTGAATTTGTGATTCATCAAAATTAATAATCGAAGATGGCTCTATATCTATTTGAATTTTGTCTGCAATATCAGGCAAGTTGTCTTGAATGAATGCAGGTATAAATAAGTTTAAATTGATGAGTGATGAGTGTGTTTCATTATTTTTAACCATACTTAACGTGTCATGAATAATTTTATCTATTCGCTGAGCTTGTTTGGTAATCATTTGGCTTAATTGAAGTTGCTGAATATCATCACTACCTTGAAACAAATTATTTGCTTGAACAATAGTGGCAAGAGGGTTTCGAATTTCATGTGCAATACTGGCAGAAAGTTGCCCCAGAGAGGCAAGTTTAAGTTGCTGTGCATGTTGATTAATTCGTTTCGCATCTTGTAGTACAAGAAGCGTTAATGTTTGGTGCGGAACAATTAATTTTTGAACTTGAATATGAATATGAAAGTTACTTTGTTGAGATTCAAATTCAAATTTTTCGCCATCTTTAAGCTGATCGAATTTTAAAATTTCAAATAAGTCTGATTGTGCTTTGTAGAGTGGAAAAGGTTCTATGGCATAAAGTGGACTGATTCCTAATAATTCTCTTGCAGCAGGATTACTCAATACAATGTGGCAGTTTTCGTCTAAAACTAGATAGCCCGTTTCAATTTGCTCAAGAATATATCGATTAATATTTTGTAGCTTATTAATTTCTAAAGATTGGGTAAAGCTCCAATTTTCAAGTATTTGGAAGCGTCGAATCGTGAGCTGCCCAATAATGTAAACAACAATAAATAAAATTGCGAGAAGTGCGCTAATACTAAAATTATTAAGCGATTTAAAGGAAAAAAAACCGCTTAAAAATTGCTGATAAACCACACTAATAACAGCAACTAGAGTGATCAGTAGTGCTTTTTTTGCCTCTAAAAGTAGAGATGCTACAAAAATAGCAATTACAAATAATAGGCTAATGTGAAGACTTGGGCCATCTGAGGCAAAAGTGAGAGCACTAAAAAGTAAAACATCTAATGCAAAAAATAATGTAATTTGTCGAGCAAAATGAGATGAAGAAAACTTATAAACTAGTAGTTGAACAAAACTAAAAAATATATAAATACAAATAGATACTAAATAAAGTAAAGGGTGACCATAGTCATGCTGTAAGTTTTGATAGGTAATAAAGAATACAAAAAATAAGCAAAGAGCAATGGTAAGGCGATATATTCCATACCATAGCCCTAAACGGTATCTATTAAGCTCAGAATTGCTGTAATTAGAATACATATTGTTGTCAGTTTTTACCCCATTTAAGGTTTAATTAACCCATAGCGCATTGCTAAATGTGTAAGTTTTACATCACTATCAATACTTAATTTTTCAAAAATACGGTAACGGTAAGTGTTAACTGTTTTTACACTTACGAAAAGTTTATCGGCAATTTCTTGAGTGCTAATGCAATTTACAACCATCATGGCAACTTGCATTTCTCGTTCAGACAAGCTGTCAAATGGAGATTGTTGTGTATCCGATAAATACGAACTTGCCAACTGCTCTGCAATATCTGCACTAAAGTACTTACCACCTTGCATTACTTTATTGATTGCACGTACCATTTCTGTAACGGGAGCACCTTTAGTAATGTAACCTTTAGCGCCTGCTTTTAATAATAAAGATGGATAAGGTTCTTCTGCTAAGCCACTGACTGCAATGACTTTTGTATCGGGTGATGATTGTAATAAGCGACGTGTTGTTTCAACACCACCAATACCAGGCATATTGACATCGAGTAGGACGACATTTGGTGCATTTTGACGGATGAGATTAATTGCTTCTTCACCAGATTCAGCTTGGCCAATGACATCAATTTCAGCATGGTCTTCTAGCATTCTACAAATGCCAGTGCGTACCAACTCATGATCATCTACTACTAAAACTGTGATCACCAGCAATCTCCCTCTAATTTATTCATCTTTTTTGTTACATATCGCAAAATAAGCTTGCAATGAAATGACAAAATTAGCAATCCTATTATCAATATTAATTGAAAACATCGGTGCAATTATAAATGGGCGATATATTGCTCATTCTTTTGTGCTAAATGTAAGGTATATTTGAGGTAATAAGCAAATGTATATTACCTCCATAAGTTGAGTAAATATTCGTGAAAAATACTAAAAAAGTGTTAATGAGTGCTTTGGGAGCATCATTACTTCTTTGTTTGAGTTCAACAGGATTTGCTGAAATTGTGATGAATTCTTCAGGGAATTCGGGGCAGGCAAATATTAGTTGGTCATCTGAAGAAGCCAATTTGTTGTTAAATGAAGATGTATCTACTACATCAACATCATTTAGTGAACCATCACCTAAAGGTTCAGTAAATGTGACAACAACTGTTCGAAGTGGCTCCGCCGTACAGTCTGCACCTAAAACAGTTCAAATTTTAGATACATCAAGTTATTCAAATCAACCTTCAGTAAATGCACGTGCTGCTTTAGTTATGGATGCTCAAACAGGTGAAGTGTTATTTGGAAAAAATGCCAATACGGCTCTTCCTATTGCATCTATTACTAAGTTAATGACTGCTGTAGTAACAGCAGATGCTCGTTTAAATATGTCTGAACAGATTACGTTACAGCAAATTGATTTTGCAGGTGCGGGCGGTAAAAATTCAAGTTCTACTTTACGTGTTGGCGATAAGATGAACCGTGCTGAGGTTTTATTATTTGCTTTAATGAAGTCTGAAAATCCTGCTGCGGCAGCTTTAGCACGTACTTATCCAGGTGGTCGTAATGCGTTCTATGCTGCGATGAATGCGAAGGCACGTAGTTTGGGTATGACATCTACACATTATGTAGAATCAAGCGGTTTAGACCCACGTAATGTTGCTTCAGCACGTGATTTAGGTATTTTGGTTTCTGCTGCATCGCAATATAGTGTTATTCGTCAGTTTTCAACAACACCAACATATGATTTTAACTTGGGTTACCGTGTACTAAAATCGAATAATACGAATGCTTTGGTTCGTAACGGTGGTTGGAATATTAATATTTCAAAAACTGGATATATTAATGAAGCGGGTCGTTGTGTAGTTATGCATACGACGTTAAATAACCGTCCTGCCGTTGTTGTGATTTTAGGTGCAAACAATACACAAGCACGTAATGACGATGCTATTCGTTTAATGAATTGGACAAGTCAGTTACCAAAACGCGTTTAATTTAATAAAGTCATTTAAGTTGACTCAACACTTAAATGACTTATATAAAAAAGCCCTGCATTTGCAGGGCTTTTTTATTTTGATCTAAATGTAAGTTACATATTAGATAAAATTGAATCACGAACTTGTTCTAAAGTTGCATCAATTGAAAGCATTACAGCATCAGAACATTGCTTAATAGCCGTGTCAGGATCTTTTAGACCGTTACCTGTAACAGTACAAACAATCACTGAACCTTCAGCAATTTTGCCCGCTTTAATATCACGGATTGCACCGCCAACAGACGCAGCAGAAGCAGGTTCAACAAACACGCCTTCATACATAGAAAGTAAGCGTTGAGCTTCTAAAATTTCAGCATCAGTTAGTTCATCAAACCAACCTTTTGAATCACGTACTACAGCTTTAGCATGGTTCCAGCTTTGTGGATTACCAATACGAATTGCAGTTGCAATTGTTTCTGGATTTTCAACAGGAGCACCACGTAAGAAAGGTGCTGCGCCAGAAGCTTGGTAGCCTGCCATAATTGGTAAGCCAGCAGGTTTTGGGCCTGTGAATGCATCTGTAGCAGGATCGTAAACAACTTGTTCAAACTCGCCAGCAGGTTGGTTTGCAACAGCTTCTGTATAACCCATCCAGTGTGCAGTGATGTTACCCGCGTTACCTACAGGTAGGCAGTGGTAGTCAGGTGCACGACCTAATTCATCAACAATTTCGTAAGCAATGGTCTTTTGACCTTGCAAGCGGTAAGGGTTGATTGAGTTTACGATTGTTACAGGTGCTTTATCTGCAATTTCTTTAACAAGGCGCATGCCGTCATCAAAGTTGCCACGAATTTGCATAGTGATTGCACCATACATCATCGCTTGCGCCATTTTACCCATTGCAATTTTGCCTTCAGGGATTAAAACGAACGCTTTCATACCTGCACGAGCAGCATATGCAGCAGCCGCAGCAGAAGTATTACCTGTAGATGCACAGATAATTGCTTTAGAGCCTTCCTCAGCTGCTTTTGTAACAGCCATGGTCATACCACGGTCTTTAAATGAACCAGTCGGGTTTAAGCCCTCGTACTTCACATAAATTTCAACATTTTTGCCAATAATGCGCGGAATATTTGCAAGCTTAATCAGTGGGGTATTACCTTCGCCTAGTGATACGGCAGGGGTAGTTGCAGACACTGGTAAACGGTCGCGATAGCGGTCAACTAAACCAGTATAACGATTGGCATTCGACATGATGATGTTCCAATTGTGTGTAGAGCTTGGCAAGGGGAAGATATCCCCTTGACCCGATTAATTATCAAGCGATTCTAAACGAATTCGTACAATTTCGCCACGAATCACTGGTAATGCTTGAATTTGTTGAAGAGCTTCATCCATTTTCGATTCTTTAACAGGATCTGTCAAAATCACGATAGGAATAAGATCTTTTAAGCGAGGTTGCTGCATGATTGCATCTATGCTAATTCCGTTACGGCTTAAAATGCTCGTAACGTCAGCCAGAACACCAGTTTGGTCTTCTGCGTTGATGCGGATGTAATAACCTGTTGTCATTTCTTCACGACTTAAAATAGGTAAGTCGGTCAGATTTTCAAAAGCAAGTTGTGGAATTGTGCCTGCACCATCTTCTGTATAAGAGATGTCACGTACGATATCAACAACATCGGCAACCACAGCTGAAGCTGTTGGACCCGCACCCGCACCCGCACCATAATACAGTGTAGGACCAACGGCATTGGCTTGAACCAAAACTGCATTTTTCACGCCATTTACATTGGCAATGAGTTGATCTTCAGGAATAAGTGTAGGGTGAACACGTAGTTCAATACCTGATTCGGCACGACGAGCAATACCAAGGTGTTTGATGCGGAAGCCTAGGTCTTCGGCATATTTCACATCTTGTGCTGTAATTTTGCTAATGCCTTCAGTAAATACTTTGTCAAATTGCAATGGAATACCAAATGCAATTGAAGCAAGGAGTGTTAGCTTGTGTGCAGCATCAATACCTTCAACATCAAAAGTTGGATCTGCTTCTGCATAGCCAAGTTCTTGAGCTTCTTTAAGCACGTCATCAAAAGTACGACCTTTTTCGCGCATTTCTGAAAGAATGAAGTTGCCTGTACCATTAATGATACCTGCAAGCCAGTCAATACGGTTTGCAGCTAAGCCTTCACGGATGACTTTAATAATTGGGATACCACCCGCAACAGCTGCTTCATATGCAATTTGAACTTTATATTCATCGGCAGCTTTAAATAGGGCAGTACCGTGTTCTGCAAGCAAAGCTTTGTTCGCAGTAACAACATGTTTACCGTGTTTCATTGCTTCCATGATGAGTTCGTAAGCAGGATGAATACCACCCATTACTTCAACAACAACATCAACATCGGGCTGGCGTACGATATCCATTAAATCTGAACTTTGCTTGACTGAGTCAGCAAGGTTTAAATCTGGACGTGGACGACGAGTACCTACATGGGTAATTTGAATTTCACGATCTGTGCGACGTCTAATTTCAGCAGCATTTTCTTGTAAGAGTTTAAGGGCACCACCACCTACGGTCCCTAGACCGAGGATTGCCAGACGAACTGGTTTCACGTCACACTCCAAAATTTAATCGTTTATAAGCGAGTCTAGATCATAGCTAAAAAAACGCTAGGACTCTAGGGTAAAAATAACTTTATCTCTACCCATAAAAAACAGTAAGTTAATATATAAATATTAGTTATTTAAGCGGGTATCTAGCTCTTCTGGAGTAAGGTAACCACCAAGGTAAACACCATCTGCATTATAAATTGCAGGTGTACCATTTACGCCCATATTTAAGCCCAATTTATATTGTTCTTGAACAGGGTTTTTACATGTTGCAGGAGCAAGTTGTTCATTGGCAATTGCTTGGTCAAAAGCAGCTTGACGATCTGAACTACACCATACGCTTTCCATAGCAGGCATAAACTGTTCGCCACGTGGCCATGCGATATAGCGTACTTCAATACCTTTGGCATTAATTTCGCTCATGTGTTCGTGTAGTTTATGGCAATACGGGCAGCTTACATCTGTAAAGACATAAACTACATGCTTCGTTTTACCTTTTGCTTTATAAACAATTAAATCTTTGGTATTGAGTTTAGAAAGCAATTTTTTATTTGCTTCTGCTTGCAGATTGTCACTCACGTTGTGTAATTGCGTATCACCCAAACGTACAATGTCACCTTGAATAATATATTTACCATCGCTGGTTGCATAAACAGCAGGCATACCTTCTAAGCTAACCCAATATAAGTTTGGCACTTCAGTTACTTTGACATCTAAAACTTTTGCAGGAATACCTACTTTTTTGAAATGTTCGCCTAATGTTGTAATTAAACGTTGTTGAGCATTTCTTTCAGAAAGATTAGAAGCCTCACCCGTAGCAGGCGTACTCGCAGTTAATGGAGCTTGCTTATTTTCATCGTTATTTGCATTTGAACATGCGCTTAAAGCCATTGTTGTTGCAATAGCAGATGCGATAAAAAGTTTAGAGCGGGTAAAAGTCATAGGTAACCCTTTCTTCTTTGTAGATATAAAATAGACAAATAGAATAACAAAATTCTGAACTTTAGATAAAACTTCTTGGTCTAAAAAATGAAGTCTTTATGTATCTAAGCACGTGGATGATGCTGAGCATGTAGTTGCTGCATACGGACTTGAGCCACATGGGTATAAATTTGAGTTGTCGATAAATCACTATGTCCAAGAAGCATTTGTACCACCCGTAAATCTGCACCATGATTGAGTAAATGTGTTGCAAATGCATGTCTAAGCGTATGCGGAGAAAGTTCGGTGGAAATTCCTGCTTGTAGAGCATAACGCTTAATGGCATACCAGAAATTTTGTCGACTCATAATGCCGCCATGCTGTGTTAAAAATAAATAATCTGTTGAACTTTTATAGAGTGCAGGGCGGGCAGCATTCAAATACTGTTCAATCCAATCTGAAGCAACTTGTCCTAATGGAACAAGCCGTTCTTTATTTCCTTTACCGACAATACGTACATAACCTTGTTTTAAATTAATGAGTTCCAAACGTAAATTAATGAGTTCAGATACGCGTAAGCCACACGCATATAAAACCTCAAACATAGCTCTGTCACGTAAACCTAGTGCTGTATTGGTATCTGGTGCTTGAATAAGTGCTTCAACATCTTGTTCAGATAAATCTTTTGGTAGGGCTCGACCCAATTTAGGGGTTTTATGTGTAGCAACAGGATTATCGTTACGGAGTTTTTGCTCTCTTAAAAATTTAAAGAAAGAGCGTAATGCGGAAAGTGTTCGAGCAATAGACCGAGGGCTTTTTCCTTGCTTGGTTAATTCTAAAAGAATGTCAGAAATATCATCACTCGTCCAAGTTGGCATGGCAGATTTATGTAACTCACTTGCTTGAATAAGATCAGACAAGTAGGCATTACGAGTATGAGGGCTCACAGTTTGAGCAATAAGATAATCTTTAAAGCCTTGTAAAAAACTAAATTCTTCAGGAATGCTGACAGCAGTGGGAATACGTGGCTTTTTGTTTAACATAAAGGAATCAACTTTAAGTATTTCAAATCGATAAAATTATTGATTTTTCTTACTGTAATTTAATTATATCAAACTGTCGATGGTGGAAAATAGATGAGAATTGGAATCGAATCTGATTTGTGAATTATTCTCATTTGCTTGTATACTGTTCAAAAATATTTAGGGTTAGATGCGTGCGTTTATCTGAGTTGAAAGTTAAACAAACAGCTGTCATTCATAAAGTACATCGTGCTTTGGTTGATGAAAGCTCACAAGATCTTGTGGCGAGCCGTTTGGAAACATTAGGTTTTATTCCGGGTACAACTGTAGAGGTTATTACCAAAGGTATTTTTGGTGGTGATCCAATTTTAATTCAAATTGGATTTACACGTTTTGCTTTGCGTAAAGTTGAAGCCGAAAAAATTGAAATCGAAGGAGTATCTGCATGAGTGATGCATTACGTATTGCCCTCGTAGGTAATCCAAACTGTGGTAAAACCTCGCTATTTAACCATTTAACAGGTACACGCCAGAAAGTGGCGAACTACGCAGGCGTAACTGTTGAGCGTAAAGTAGGTCAATTCACTTTGCCTTCTGGTAAGCCTGTGCGTGTGCTCGATTTGCCAGGTGCATATAGCTTAGAAGCAACCAGTCCAGATGAAGCCATTACTCGTGATGTAGTTCAAGGCAAAATTGCAGAAGAAGGCAATCAAGACGCATTTTTATGTGTTGTGGATGCAACAAATTTACGTCTGCATTTGGGCTTAGTGTTAGAAATGATTGAATTGGGTCGCCCAATTTTAGTTGTTTTAAACATGATGGATGAAGCACGCCGTCGTGGTATGCAAATTAATACGCAAAAGCTTGCTGAGCGTTTAGGTGTGCCTGTTGTTGAAACAGTTGCTATTCGTAATACAGGTATTGAGAACCTGATGAATGCACTGGATCAGGGGAAATATGTTGCTCCACATACCGAATTAAGCGGTTTAACAGGTGATAACCACTCAAAAGTTGCAACGATTTTAAATGATGTAGTTCATTTTGTAGATCACGAAGATAAGCGTTCAGATTTCTTAGATAAAATTTTCTTACATCCTGTTCTTGGTTTAATTACTTTAGCCGTGATGATGTTTGTTGTATTCCAAGCCGTTTTTGCTTGGGCTGCACCATTTATGGATGGTATTGAAGGCTTTTTTGGCTGGTTGGGTGAGTTTGTTGGTGGGTTTATCTCGCAACCATTGCTTAACAGCTTAATTGTTGATGGCATTATTGCGGGTGCTGGTGGTGTTGTGGTGTTCTTGCCACAAATTTTAATTCTGTTCTTTTTTATTCTTGTTTTGGAAGAGTCGGGTTATTTACCACGTGCTGCATTCCTACTTGATAAATTGATGTACAAAGCAGGATTAAGTGGTCGTGCATTTATTCCATTGCTTTCGAGTTTTGCTTGCGCCATTCCGGGCATTATGGCAACACGTAGTATTAGTGATCCACGAGATCGTTTAACTACGATTTTTGTTGCACCACTCATGACATGTTCGGCTCGTTTACCTGTATATGCTTTGTTAATTGCTGCATTTATACCTGAATATCAAGTATGGGGCTTGTTTAACTTACAAGGTCTAGTGCTATTTGGTCTGTATATGGCGGGTATTGTGAGTGCTCTTGTGGTTGCAACTGTACTTAAGTTCTTCCAAAAAGATAAGTCACAACATGCTTTACTCATGGAATTACCAAGTTACCGTTTTCCAGATTTAAAGAGTGTTTGGATTGGTTTATTAGACCGTGCCAAAATTTTCTTGAAACGTGTGGGTGGTATCATCTTTGCGCTTTCTATTTTACTTTGGTTCTTGTGCACATTCCCACAACCGCCTGAAGGCGCAACAATGCCAGATATTGACTACTCATTTGCGGGTATGTTGGGGCATTTAATTCAGCCGATTTTTGCACCATTAGGTTTTAACTGGCAGATCTGTATTGCTTTAATTCCTGCAATGGCTGCACGTGAAGTTGTTGTGGCTGCTTTGGGTACGGTATATGCCTTATCTGCAGTAGATGAAGATGCAGTTTCTCAGAGCTTAACGACATTAATTAGTGGTGGAGATTTAGGCTGGTCTGTAGCAACAGGTTTGTCTTTGCTGGTTTGGTTTATTTATGCACCGCATTGTTTAGCGACACTAGCAACAGTGAAACGTGAGACAGGTTCGTGGAAAACAGTCAGCGTTATGACGCTATATTTATTCGGATTGGCATACATGATGTCATTCTTCACTTATCAAATTGCTTCACATTATTTGGGCTAAGTTCATTTAACCTTAATGAAGTGAAAGGAGATTGAAATGATTGAAATTCTAATTGTTGCAGTATTGGTCATTTGGAGTGCGATTGTTGTTTTTAAGAAAGTTTTTCCTAAAACATCAACTTCAGTCTTTATGTCACTTTCAAATATATGCGATGCAAAAGGATGGACAACTTTAGCAAAATGGTTGAAACCAGCTATGGCTACAGGTTGCGGTGGTGGCTGTGGCTGCTCGGCATCTGAAGAGCCAAAAGCACAAAAAACTGAAGTTCAAGCAGTAAAGTGGAAGTAATGAATATAGTTATATTGATTTGATTATAAAAAGCCATCTAAACAGATGGCTTTTTTACGCACTGACACAAAAAAATGAAAAGAAAGTTAAAACAGAAAAAGCAAATAAAACATCAAAGTGCTAACATTTCAGCAGTTCTAAAATATATCCAAACTATGGTGCAAAAATGTTGATACAGCGTGGTGGTTTAAAGGTCGTTGCTGGGTTAGGTATTTCAGGTGTGGCAGCCGTTAATTTTTTGCATAAACATGGTTATCGTGTTGCGGTGACAGATTCACGTGAAAATCCTCCTGGACATGATCAAATTCCCGCTGAAATTCAAACAAGTTTTGGTCAACTCGATTTAGAACTTTTGTTATCTGCTGAAGAAGTTGTTATTAGTCCCGGATTAGATCCGAAAATTGAACAAATTCAGCAAGTCCTAAATAAAGGTATTCCTGTTGTAAGTGAAATTCAGATTTTACGCCGTGCGACAGATAAGCCGATTGTGGCAATTACAGGCTCGAATGCAAAAAGTACCGTTACGACTTTAATGGGTATTATGGCGCAAGCAGCAGGTAAAAAAGTTGCAGTAGGTGGTAATTTAGGACGTCCAGCACTCGATTTAACCAATGATGATCCTGAGCTTTATATTCTAGAGCTTTCTAGCTTTCAGCTTGAAGCAACATCAAATTTAAATGCTGATGTCGCTGTGGTTCTAAATATGAGTGAAGATCATTTAGATCGTCATGGTGATATGTTTGGTTATCACACAGCGAAGCATCGTATTTTCCAAGGTGTTAAAAAAGTTGTTTATAACCGTGATGATTCATTAACTCGTCCATTGGTTCCAGATGTAACCCCAATGCAAAGTTTTGGTCTAAATGCACCAGATATGAATCAATTTGGCGTTTTGAAAGATACGGATGGCACAATTTGGTTGGCACGTGGTCGTGAGCGATTATTAAAAAGCTCAGATATGTATATTCAAGGTACACATAACGTAGCAAATGCTTTGGCATGTTTAGCGTTGGGCGAAGCAATTGGTTTGCCTTTGGACACAATGCTTGAAACATTAAAGACATTTAAGGGCTTAGAGCATCGCTGTGAATTTGTTAGAGAAGTACATGGTGTTCGTTATTATAATGATTCTAAAGGGACGAATATTGGTGCGACTTTAGCTGCAATTGATGGCTTAGGTGCTGCAATTGAAGCAAAAGGCGGAAAGGTTGCGATTATTTTAGGTGGGCAAGGTAAAGGGCAGGACTTTACTGCATTACGTGATTCTTTAAGTAAATATGCTAAGGTTGCAGTATTGATTGGTGAAGATGCTGCGATCATTGAAAAAGCAATTACAGGTACAACAACACTTTTACATGCCACAACATTTAAAGAAAGTGTTGAATTATGTCAGCAAAATACGCAAGCCAATGATGTTGTTTTACTTTCACCTGCATGTGCAAGTTTTGATATGTTTACGGGCTATCCGCAACGCGGACATCAGTTTGTAGAACTAGTCAACGAACTAAACTAAGAATAATAGGAAGACTGATATGGCTGGGTTTGCTCAGACAACTATCAATAAAATAAATCAAATATATGATCAGTGGGCACCTAAGTTGCCTGCTGAAGTTAATGTTCGTAATGTATTGATTTTTTGTGTATTGGCTTTACTTTGCTTTGGAACTGTTATGGTGGCTTCAGCATCTATGCCTTATGCAGACCGCATGCATGAAACCCCATTCCATTATGTGACAAGACATAGTATTTCTATTTTTGTAGCATCTATAGCAGCATTAGTTGCATATAGATTTCCACTCAATTTATGGTTTAACAACACGTTTTTTTTGTGGATTATTACCATTGTTTTACTGACTGCCGTTTTAGTTGTTGGTACAGAAGTAAATGGTTCAAAACGATGGATACGTGTCGCAGGCTTTACTTTACAGGCATCTGAAGTTGCTAAGCTGATGATGGCAATCTTTACTGCAGATTATGTGGTAAGGCGTGCAGAAGAGGTACGTAATAATATTAAAGGGCTTATTCGTCTTGGTATTATTATGGCTGCGACGGTTGGTTTGGTCATGGCGGAGCCTGATCTAGGGGCAACGGTTGTTATTGCTTTAACCATGCTAGGCGTTTTCTTTTTGGCAGGTGCACCATTGATTCAGTTTGCGATTGCCTTTGGTGCCATTATTGCTGCATTTGTTTTTCTTGTGTTGTTTGAGCCTTACCGTTTAGCTCGCTTAATGTCATTTTCTAATCCTTGGAGTGATCCTTTAGGAGCGGGTTATCAGCTTTCTAATGCACTTATGGCATTTGGACGAGGAGAGTGGTCAGGTGTTGGCTTAGGACATAGTATTCAAAAAATGTCTTATTTACCTGAAGCACATACAGACTTTATGCTTGCAATTTTGGGTGAGGAGTTTGGCTTTTTAGGTATTTCAACAGTTCTCACACTTTCATTTATCATGCTAGTTTGCTGTATTTTAATTGGACACCGTGCCTTAAAAAACCAGTATTTAAGAGCAGGTTATTTGGCATATGGTATTAGTATTATTTTCCTTATGCAGATACTTGTAAATGCAGGTATGAATATGGGGATGTTGCCAACTAAAGGTTTAACACTACCATTTATTAGCTATGGCGGTTCATCGTTAATTATGTGTGCAGTAATGATTAGTTTGATTTTGAAAATTGAATCAACCACACATGATAAAAATGCAAGTCGCGAAGAATCAAGTTTTTAATAAAAAATAAATTTAAAAACCGAGCATTGATGCTCGGTTTTTTATGGCTCTATTTAGATGTAAATACCGTCTAATTGCGTACAATGCGGAATACGTTCTAAACTCCATTGAGCAATGGCTTGTTGCAACATTCTGTGAGGTTGGTCTAATTCAACGGCAGGTTGCTTGAGTGCATGTAGTGCTTGTTGAAGCAATTCAGATGGTTTTGTTAAATCAAGGGCTTGAGCCATATTTTGTTTAGATAGCTTCTGTCCAGAATCATTCATAGCAAGTGGCAAATGGATATATTCCAGACGTGGGTAGTTTAACAAGTCACCCAACCAAATTTGTCGTTCAGTATTATCAAGTAAGTCTGCACCTCGAACGACATGCGTCATTCCTTGTAAATAATCGTCTACTACAACAGCCAATTGATAGTTAATAATTCCATCACGACGTTTTAAAACAAAATCACCAAGGTCTTTTTCTAAATTTGAGCAATGTTGTCCTTGAAGATGATCTTGAAAGCAAATATCAGTATTGGATACTTTCACACGAATGGCTTGGTGATGAAAGGGAAGAGCGAGATCTCGACAGGTTCCTGCATAAATATGATTAGAACCAAGCATTTTTCGCGTGCATTGACAGGCATAGACGCTGTTTTCTTGATGTAGCTGTTGAATGACATCTTCATAAATATCTAAACGATCTTTTTGAAAAATGATGTCTGAATCGGGCTTAAATTCAAAAGCATCTATTGCACGAAGAATATGTGCTTCACTTCCAGGATAAATACGAGGGATGTCTGTATCTTCAATACGAACATGCCAAAGACCTTTATTGGCTTTGGCATCGCAGTAACTTGCAACTGCCGTTATTAAAGATCCAAAATGCAAAGGGCCGGTTGGCGATGGCGCGAACCGACCTGAGTAGCGATTTAGCGAAACATTGTTTCGTTCTTGCGCAAGAGGAGCATGCTCCGCAAGGGAGCTGAGCTCGGCTGAAGAATTCTCAACAGTCACAATTAACCGTTATTTTGCTTCTCTTTGATCTCTGCTAAAGTTTTGCAGTCAATACAAAGTGTTGCAGTTGGACGTGCTTCTAAACGACGCAAACCAATTTCGATACCACAAGTTTCACAGAAACCATAGTCATCGTTTTTAATGGCTTCAATAGATTGCTCGATTTTACGGATGAGTTTACGTTCACGGTCGCGTGTACGTAGTTCAATCGCAAACTCTTCTTCTTGAGTAGCACGGTCATTTACGTCTGGAAGTGCAGTATTTTCATCCTGCATTGTATTCAAAGTACGATCTACTTCAGACATCAATTCTTCTTTCCACGCTAAAAGAATTTTGCGGAAGTGTTCAAGCTGTCCTTCAGACATGTACTCTTCATTTTTTTTAGGCTGATAAGGCTCAATACCAAATAAGCTAGCAGCTGGACCGCTTTCTGATGCTTTTGACTTTGGTTTACGCACTTTTTTTGCAGATTTTTCTTCTACAATATTTGTTTGCTCGTCCAAGACTTGATTTTGATTGTCATTCGCCATGTAAGGCATTCCTCATCATATACGTATATCAATACGCAAAAAATATGGTGATATGCAAGTGTCTGTTTCCACACTCCCCACATAGATAAACGTTCTTTGGGGGTCGTCATCATATAGACTTTTTATGTATTTTGATAGTCTTTGATGTTTTGGATTTGACCCCTCATTCCTTCTTTTGCAGGCAATAAAATAAAGCATTCGCTACAAAATTAAAAGTTAATAGCCTGAAATTTTTAAATTTATTTTAGGTTTGAATGCTTCAACTCGGTGTACTTTTGTACTAAAAGTACCATCTTCTTTTAAATGTAGTACACGATATCCGGGCGCTGTGTCATCTAATGCAAACTGTTCACTCTTAGGTTTGAATTGCACGCAAGTTGAGGGTGTAGAATAAAAATGGATATTATTCCAAAGGTTAAGTGATTCTTGATGGACATGTCCAAAAAGCACCATTTTAATATTTAAGTGCTTTTTGAATATTTCAGTAAAACTTTCGCTATTTTTGAGTTTGTGGTTATCAATCCAACGAGAATCCATTTCTAAAGGATGATGATGGCAGGTAATAATAATATGTTGATTTTTATGTTCTATAAGCAGTTGATCAAGTTGCTGTAGTTGTTCATCATCAATCCAGCCATGAATCTGATTTTTTACGGCACTATTAAGTAAAATAAATGTCCATACACCTAGTTGAATGGCATGAGCTTGATTCTGATTGAGGTGAAAAGGGAACAACTCGGCTTTATCGTGATTTCCGGGAATTTGATAAAATGGAATTCCTGTGTGCCCCATGAAATTGACATAAGTATCGTAAGTTTCAGAAACTGGGACTTGAGCTAAGTCGCCAGTATGGAATATAGAATTTACATTTGGATATTTTTGTTGAATATCATCAATAACGGCATGAAAAGTCACAAATGGGTTCATTTGTAAAAATTCTAGGTGTTCTTTATTCATCAGATGCGTATCTGAGATTTGTATGACTGTTAAATCTTTTTGATTATTATTTTCTGTTAAAGCCATGCCCATCCCCTTTAGACATTTTGTTTTGTTTTAATGTATTGTTTTAACCATTGTAAAGCCATAATAACGGGTGCATTTCTTAAACGTCCATTCGTTAAAAATGTGTTTAAGTCATGGTAGGAGATTAGATGAAGTTGGATATTTTCTCCCTCATCTGGCATACCAAAAATGCCCCCTTCTTTTGGTAATTTTACTTTTGCACTATATAAGTGAAAAAGCTCTGAACAAGCCCCAGCAGATGGGTAGAACGTGAAGAGATGTTCTAAGGCATCTACTTCACATCCTGATTCTTCTAGAGATTCTCTGCGAATGCAATTTTCAGGTGATTCATCACCATCGAGTACACCTGCAATAATTTCAAGTTGCCATGGAGAGTGTTCATCATCCATAGCACCTACTCGAAACTGTTCAATTAAAGCAAATTTTTGCTGTTCATCATCATAAAGTAGAACACCTGCTGCTTCAGGGCGATGAATGAGTTCACGCTGAATAGTCGGTGTATATGAAGTTTTATTAAACAATTGATGAGATAAACTCACTTTTTCAACTTGGATAAAACCTCGAAATATATATTCACGTTTCTGAATTTTATAATCGTTAATTCCATAAGTTGCTTGTTTAATAATATTCATAATTTATTCATTAGGATAAATGAAATCTTATTTTATCCTAACTGAAAACAATATGAATACAAACTATTTTTTGCTCATTTAGACTTTATGGTACAACTTTTGTCCTTGTTCCAAATACGCGTCACTCATAGCTTGGAGACCTATTTCAATTTCTTGATTGTTTTGCTCGGAATTAATCTCAGCATTTTGATTTTGAGCATACTCTCTCACATTTTGTGTAATTTTCATTGAGCAAAATTTAGGTCCGCACATCGAACAAAAGTGAGCAGATTTATGCGCTTCTTTGGGCATAGTTTCATCGTGCATACTACGAGCAGTGTCAGGATCTAAACTTAAGTTAAACTGATCATCCCATCTGAACTCAAAACGTGCTTTTGAAAGGGCATTATCACGTGCTTGAGATCCTGGGTGTCCTTTTGCAAGGTCTGCTGCATGTGCTGCAATTTTATAGGTGATGATGCCATCTTTTACATCTTTTTTGTTTGGTAAGCCTAAGTGTTCTTTGGGTGTGACATAGCAAAGCATGGCTGTACCGTACCAACCAATCATCGCAGCGCCAATCGCGGAGGTAATGTGATCATAGCCTGGTGCGATATCTGTTGTTAATGGACCAAGCGTATAAAAAGGTGCTTCTTTACAAACCTCAAGCTGTAAGTCCATATTTTCTTTAATCATGTGCATTGGTACATGACCTGGACCTTCAATAATTACTTGAACATCATGTTCCCAAGCTTTATGAGTTAATTCCCCTAAGGTTCGTAGTTCATTAAATTGTGCTTCATCGTTAGCATCTTGAACACAGCCAGGACGTAAGCCATCGCCTAAGCTAAATGAAACATCATAAGCTTTCATAATTTCGCAAATTTCATCGAAATGTGTATATAGGAAGTTTTCTTGATGATGTGCTAAACACCACTGCGCCATGATTGAACCACCACGTGAAACAATTCCTGTCAGGCGATTTGCGGTTTGTGGTACATATCTTAAAAGTACACCTGCATGAATGGTGAAGTAGTCTACGCCTTGTTCTGCTTGTTCAATAAGCGTGTCTTTAAAAATTTCCCATGTTAAATCTTCAGCAACACCATTTACTTTTTCTAAGGCTTGATAAATAGGAACAGTACCAATAGGAACAGGGGAGTTGCGAATAATCCATTCACGGGTTTCATGAATATTTTTCCCTGTCGATAAATCCATAATGGTGTCTGCACCCCAACGTGTTGCCCATGTCATTTTTGAAACTTCTTCATCAATGCTAGAGCCAAGTGCCGAATTACCAATATTGGCATTAATTTTCACAAGAAAATTACGACCAATAATCATGGGTTCACATTCAGGATGGTTAATGTTTGCAGGAATAATGGCACGTCCTGACGCAACTTCTTGGCGAACAAATTCAGGTGTTATTTCACGTAAATTTTGCGCCCCAAAGTTTTGCCCTACATGTTGGCGCATATCTACACCTTCACGCTGTCTTTGGTTTTCGCGAATGGCAATGTATTCCATCTCTGGTGTAATAATGCCTTGTTTTGCATAATGCATTTGCGTGACATTTTTGCCAGATTTAGCACGTCTTGGTTTTTGAATATGTGCAAAACGAATATCTGCTGTACGAATATCTTTTAAGCGTTCTTGCCCAAATTGAGAAGTGAGGGTTTCTAAGTGCTCTGTATCTTCACGTTCTTCAATCCATGTTTCACGAACATTGGGTAAACCCTTTTTAAGGTCAATAGTTACATTTGGATCGGTATAAACGCCAGAAGTGTCATACACCATAAGAGGTGGGTTTTTTTCACCGCCTAAGCCTGTAGGTGTATCTGTTAGTTTAATTTCACGCATAGGCACGCGAATATCAGGGCGTGAACCTTGTACATATACTTTTTTTGAGGCAGGTAAAATTCGAGTTAAATCTTTAGCATCTTGCTCATGTTGAGCAGAAATTTCAGAAGCAGTGAGATTCGTTAATTGGTTCATTGCAATGATCCTTATGAATGAAATCAACGAATCAAGCACGACCAAAAACGTGGCATATTTATCTTGTGAAATTGAGATAAATTGGGGCTTCGGTTTGTCGGTTGGCTTGATTCCTACGCAGGTATTAACCTGATCAGGTTCAACGGTACTCACCATCAAATAAAACCTTTGGGAATTATTTAGGTGATCTCAGCGAGTTTTTACTCGCGCTCCGTCAAGCGATGTGCGGATATTAGCATGAAGTCAATTGAAAAACAGTGGCTGTTTAATCTTCATCTAATTTTGTGAGGTTGGTGTGATATTTTAAAAAATAGACTTAATGTTTGTGGCAAATTGCATCTGAAAAACAGTCTATATCTTGATTAATTCGAATAGGTTTTAGCTTTAAGTATTCATTAAGTTGAGATGCTGAATAATCGGCATGGGTTATTTTTTTTCTTTCCACTTGATTGATTTGAATAAAAGTTAAAAAACGTCTGGCTTGATCAGCAAGTTGAGAATTATTTAACTTTGCAAGCTTTTGAATTGCAGATAAATGATCACTTTTAATTGATACTTCACCAAAATATGAATTAGAAACAGGATCTTCAGGCATGCCTTTGAATAATAACTGTGTATATGCTTGTTTTAAGTATTCTGCTTCTTCTATAAAGTGGCTTTTAGGATATTGGTCTATATAACTTTCCCAAAATAAAGCACGATCTGAAATTTCTTTAGCATCGATAGTGATGTGGTGGTTATGAAAAGTATTTTGCATATTTTGCTGTGCTAAGCTTTCAATAAAAATCCGTTCAGCTTGAGGTAGGTAGGGTGCAAATAAGCGTGCAAGATACTGCGGATTGCGTCTATAAACTAATTCATGCTGGGCAGTTTCATGTAGCTCAATATATGCTTGTCCTTTGTGTTTTAGTAAATATTGATCTCTTAAGCTAAATTCTTCTTGGTGACTTTGTTGAATAGTAGGGTATTGCGCCATGTCTAATGCGTAAAAATCAAAAGCACTTTGCTCTTTTGGCGTGCGTTTAACGATAAGGAAATTATCGTACATTTGGTTGCTTAAATGTATTAAGGCTATTTGATGTTTGAAGTCTGCAAGAGGTACGCAGATTTTTAAATTTTGATTAATTTGTTCTAATGCAAAGGTTGTACGTGTGTTATCAATTTCTTGCATTTCTTTGCTTAAGTTGTTGCAAAGTTTTGTTAGATCGAGTTCGATAGGTTCTTCATAAGTTTCTTCAACTTGAATAGGTGGAGGATCAGACTTTTGACATGCAACTAAGCTAAGCATAGAGCTTAAAATACTTAGAATAATAGCGATGTAAAAAAATTTATATTTCACTAGAGCTTATACAGACATTATCTAAAATAAACATTTTCAATCTTAGCGTTGAATAATGAAAAATGATTGTGGAGTTGTGAGTTGATTTCGTAAATATATGGTAGTGAACGTAACAAATTTCATTAAAATGGATAGATTGTGAAAATACTATATATTTTAAATAAGTGAAAAATATACATAAAAAAGATGTTGAAGCTTTAAAATTTATGATGTTATTGAGGATATATAAAATGTTCTTGGTTACTAGACTCAATTCGGTAAGGGCTTAAATAAAACAATGAAGAAAAACTTTTTATGTTTTTTATCTTTAGCGGTAATAAGTCCGTGGGTTAGTGCTCTAGACTTAGTCGATGCTTATGATCGTGCTAAAAATTCAGATCCGAACTGGCAAGCCAATATTTTGCAATACGAAGCAGATCAACTAAATTTAGGTTTAGCAAAAGGGAATCTTTTACCTACAGTTACGATATCTGGAAATATCACAAGAAAAAGCCAAGAGATGAATAGTATTTCGATTCCTGGCGCACCAGAAATTAATTCTGACAATTTAATGTCGGCAACATCTACTACACGTCAAGCTTCCGTTACGGCAAGACAGCCTTTGTTTAGATGGGATGCTTGGGAAGGGCTTAAACAGGTTAAAACTTCAATTAGCTTAAGTGAAGTCACTTTAAAGGTTCAGCAACAAGATCATATTTTAAATGTTTCAGAATCATATTTTAATGTGTTGAGACAACAAGCTTTAACAGCTGCCTATTTACAAGAGGAAAAAGCCTTACTAGAACAACTTAATATGATGAATGCTAAATTAAGAGAAGGACTCATTGCAAAAAGTGATGTTAGTGAAGCAAATGCTCAATACCAAAATGCACGAGCAAATCGTATTTCAACGCATATTCAATTAATTTTAGCTCAAGAACAATTGTCACAAATGATTGGGTCATATCAAGAAAATTTGGCTGTACTTCGTAGCGACTTTAAATTTCAAAAGCCAATTCCTGAAAAGCTTAAAGACTGGACGGATCTTGCACAATCTCAAAATTTAAATGTGCAACAAGCTCGATTACAATATAAATATGCTGAAGATGGTGTACGTGTAGAACGAGCTGCCAAGTATCCTCAAGTTGAAGCTGTAGGGACTTATGGATATACCAAACAAAGTCCTGAAAGTTTAATGTCACAAAATGGTGAGTTTGATCAAATTGGTGTAGAAGTAAACTGGAATATTTTTAATGGTGGGCGCGTAAAAAAGAATGTGCAAAAAGCATCAGTTAATGCAAAAAAAGCACAAGCACAACTTGATGCAAGTATTTTAAAAGCAAATACAGATGTCAAAAAATCATACTTACAAGTTGAGACGGATCAAGCCAAAATTGAAGCAAGAAAGACAGCAATGGAGTCTTCAGAAATTGTATCAAAAGCATCAAAAGCACAGTATAACGAAGGACTAAAAACCATGGTTGACGTGCTTTTAGCACAACGAAACGCATTTTCTACCAAACAAGAGTATTTGAATGCTAAATATGATTACATTGTAAATTTTTTACGCTTGAAAGCATCTGTAGGGCAGTTAAATGAACAGGTGTTAAAGGAAATGAATATGTGGCTTATTTCAAAATAATCTACTTATTAGATTGATTTAAAGAAACAGATAAGATGCTCAACTTTGTCATAAAAGTTTCATCATTGTTGTGCTTTAATCTTTTGCATTATAAATTTAGAATTCTGTTGCCGTGGAGTGTATTCCTTGAGTCCAACCAATCCTGTGCTAAACCATCATATTTCTTCACAATTTAATGAAGAACTAAGAGATGTAAATACAAAATTTATGACGATGGGTGGCTTAGTTGAGCAACAGGTCGCAAGTGCAATTCGTTCATTACTAGATACAGATGCAAATTTAGCAATAGAAACGCAGTTTCAAGACAATATTGTAAATCGTTATGAAACTGAAATTGATGAAGCACTGACTTTAATTTTAGCTCGACGTCATCCAGCTGCAATTGACTTACGAATGGTCATTGCAATGTCAAAAGCAAATACAGATTTAGAGCGTATTGGTGATGAAGCTGCCAAAATCGCACGTATCGCACAAAATTTGTGTGAAGAGGGTGGTTCTCCACGTGGTTATATGGAAACACGCCATATTGGTAACCAAGTACGTGTGATGATACATGATGCTTTAGATGCCTTTGCACGTTTAGATGTAGATCAAGCATTACGTGTTTTAGTTGCAGATGCAGATATCGATCGCGAATATCAGTCAGCTATGCGTACATTAATGACATATATGATGGAAGATCCACGTCATATTTCACGTGTGATGAATGTAATGTGGGTGCTTCGTTCTTTAGAACGTATTGGCGATCATGCTCGAAATATTTCCGAGCAGGTTATTTATATGGTGAAAGGTTTAGATGTTCGTCATACAGATGTAAAAGTGATTGAAGAAAAAGTACAAGAGAGTTAATTAAAAACTAAGTTTTAAAGCTTCTATATTATTAGGAGCTTTTTTTTATTCTAAAAAAGAGATAAAAAAAATCCCAGACTTTGGGGGAAGTCTGAGATTAAAATTAGATCGGTATCAATGGAGATAGGTACCGCCTATGAAATTATTATAGGAATAGATTAAGGAAAAATCATGTGGCTTATTGTATTCTAATGTAATGTTTTATAAGTAAATATGGCTAAAAATTACATAAAAAACACATAGTTTTTTTATGGTTTTAGGGCTTTTAAAAACTTTTTTTGATTTAAATTTTGATTAAAAAACAGCCTAAAAGCTGTGGGTTCACTAGGGTTTAATGGGGTGCTCGAGATATTTTAAATCGGATTGCTATTTTAACAGACATCAAAAAACTGTTTTAACAGAGTCTCTTTTTTAATTTTGTCTAGATTTATTTTTTGACATTATTTTTTGTTTTAAAGCATCATTTTTTTCTTTCGATCAAGTATTAAAAAAGGAGTCTTTTCAGACTCCTTTTTGACATTCTAAATTATGTACTTCGCTTGTCTTGCATAAAAAAAGCAGAGCTTTCATTTTTACTCAGGCTTTAGACCTTCAGCTTGCTCTAAAGTTTCATCATTACTGAAGAATTTCTCACGTTGTTCTTCGAGGAACTTTTTTGCATCAGGTTCAAATACATTTAAACGTTTTTCATTAATCAACGTTGTTTGGTGTTTTAACCATTCTTGCCAAGCTTGTTTAGAAACAGTGTCAAATAATTCTTGACCCTTTGCACCAGGGAAAGGCGCAAAATCTAAAGCGTCCATTTCTTGTTGATACTTACGGCAAAATACTTGTCGAGACATATCAATACTCCGAATTTAACGTAAAAATTTAAGCGTAAAGTTTTTCTAAGCGAGTATATGCGCGCTCAATTGCTGCTGCTACTTGAGCAGGAGCAGTACCACCAATATGGTTGCGCGCATTGACTGAAGCTTCTAAAGTTAATGCTTTTTCAAATACATCAGCTTGAATTAAGTCAGAGAACTGTTGAAGTTGTTCTAATGTTAATTCAGATAAGTCTTTGCCTTCTTGAACGCCAAGCGCTACAGCCTTACCTACAATTTCATGTGCATCACGGAATGCAACGCCATTTTTAACAAGGTAGTCTGCAAGGTCTGTTGCTGTTGAGAAACCACGAAGAGCAGCTTCACGCATGATTTCAATGTTTGGAACCAATGCAGGAATCATGTCAGCAAATGCCATAAGAGAACCACGAACCGTATCGATTGCATCGAATAATGGTTCTTTATCTTCTTGGTTGTCTTTATTGTAAGCTAATGGTTGACCCTTCATGAGAGTTAATAGACTCATTAAGTCACCATATACACGACCAGTTTTACCACGAATTAATTCAGGAACATCTGGATTTTTCTTTTGTGGCATGATTGATGAGCCAGTGCAGAAACGGTCAGGAATGTTCACGAATTTAAATTGTGCAGACGTCCAAAGAATCATTTCTTCTGACATGCGTGATAAGTGCATCATGATTAAAGATGCAGCAGCATTAAACTCAATACCAAAGTCACGATCTGAAACCGCATCTAATGAGTTTTCAGCAACAGCTTCAAAACCTAACAATTCAGCAGTATAAGCACGGTCAATTGGGTAAGTTGTTCCAGCAAGAGCAGCAGAACCCAATGGCATACGATTTGTACGTTTACGGCAGTCAATTAAGCGCTCAGAGTCACGTACTAACATCTCAAACCAAGCCATTAAGTGGTGACCAAAAGTTACAGGTTGAGCTGTTTGAAGGTGAGTAAAGCCTGGCATAATTGTGTCAGTATTTTTTGCTGCTAGACTTAAAATGCCTTTTTGTAATTTTTCGAGTAATTGTAAAATTGCATCAATTTCATCGCGTACGTATAAGCGGATATCTGTTGCAACTTGGTCATTACGGCTACGACCTGTGTGAAGCTTTTTACCTGTAATGCCAATACGTTGAGTTAGGCGTGATTCGATGTTCATGTGAACATCTTCAAGGTCAATGCGCCACTCGAAGTTACCCGCTTCAATTTCAGCTTTAATTGTGTTTAAACCATTGATGATGTCATCACGCTCTTGTTCGGTTAAAACACCAACTTTTGCAAGCATAGTTGCATGTGCAATAGAACCTGCAATATCTTGTTTATAAAAGCGTTGGTCAAATTGAACAGATGCTGTAAATTCTGCAACAAAGGCATCAGTAGCTTCAGAGAAACGACCGCCCCACATACCCGATGTTTGGGTTTGTGACGGATTTGAGGAATTAGATGATGTGGTCATGTCGGCTCAATAGAATAAAAAGCGAGAATATGCACAATAGTATAACAAATTCGGAAACAGTTACCGAAAAACAAGTTGATCAAACTTTTGCACATATGCAGGGGGAAAATCATTCAATCTATTTTTTAACGAAAATAGGTCGTTGGCAATATTTAATTGAATTATTTATTGGCAGTGTTTTACTGGCACTGGTCTTGGTTTTGGCAGAGGCCCAGGGGTGGTCGGGACTAAGCTTTGGGCGTTTTATTCAATATGTGCTCTATATAGATTGGGTGCTTTTATGCTTTGTGACTTTGGTTGAGTATTTTCAAAAAGCACTGATCAAAGTTCATTTGGCACAATCATTTATTCTTGGTTTTTTACTTTTACAGTTGATTGTTTTATCTACAACATTGGGGTTAAATTTTTTTCAACATTTAGGTGAAAATTTTAGTTTAGAAAATTTAACTTTAAATGTTCTATTTAATCATGTTGGTTTGCACTTAGGTTATGGCATTTTATTGGGTGCATTTTGTTTTCGGTATTTATATGTGCGTGAACAGTGGGTGCAACAACAGCATAGTGAATTACGTTCAAGAGTCGATGCTTTACAAGCACGGATCCATCCTCACTTTTTATTTAATAGTTTAAATAATGTGATTAGTTTAATTGCCATAGATCCTGATAAAGCAGAACAAATGCTTTTAAATTTGTCTCGTTTATTTAGGGCAAGTTTACAGGAGCTTAAGCTTGTAAGTTTGTCAGATGAAATTGAGCTTTGCCAAAAATATTTAGAAATAGAACAGATTCGTTTAGGTGACCGATTAAATGTAGATTGGAAATTTGAAAATAAGCAAGTTTTCCCTTTTGTACAAATTCCATTGCTTACTTTACAACCACTGCTTGAAAATAGTATTTTTCATGGCGTAGAAAAAATTTTAGCTCAAAGTACAATTAGCATATTAGTTGAAGTTTTGGACAATCATGTCAATATTGTTGTCACGAATCCTTTTATAATAAATGATGTGGAGCAACGTAAAAATCATGGTATTGCAATAAAAAATATTAAGCAGCGCTTACAAGCATATTATGGAGGTTCTGTACAATTTAGAACATTTTCTGGAAACCAAACATATACAACCGTGGTTCAGTATAGATATAAATAATACGTTAACTTTATTTTAATTTTTCAAATGAATTGGGTAAATAATAGTATGGATATATTGATTTGTGATGATGAGTCTTTAGCAGTTCAAAGATTATCGAAGTTAGTTGAACAACTTGGTCATCAAGTTGTGGCAACTGCATCACATGGTCAAGAAGCAATTGAACTTGCACAAGTTTATTGCCCAGACGTTATTTTACTTGATATTCAAATGCCCGAAATGGATGGGTTGGTTTGTGCCAAGTGGTTGCGAGAATTAGGTTTAATGCCTGCGATTGTTTTCTGTACGGCTTATGATGAATACGCATTACATGCTTTTAAATCTCAAGCAGATGGATATTTGCTCAAACCTGTGCTAAAACAAGATTTACAACTCGTATTAGATCAATTAACCAAACTTACTCAAGCTCAGTTGAGTAATATAAAACAAAAAGAAAATATGGAAGAACTAAATAATCAACGCACACAAATCGTGGCGAAAACCTTTCGAGGTGTGGAATTGATACCTGTTGAAAATATTTATTATTTTTTAGCAGATCAAAAATATGTCACTGTTCGTCATAAGAATGGAAGTGTTCTTATTGATGAAACTCTAAAAGATCTTGAGCATGAATTTGCTGAACAATTTATTCGAATTCATCGTAATGCATTGGTTTCAGTCAACTTTTTAGAAGGGTTGGAACTTGTAAGTTCAGGACAATATCAAGTGAGATGTCATGGCGTGGACGAGCGTTTATCCGTCAGTCGTCGTCATTTGCCATTATTAAGAGAGCGATTACAAAAGATTTAACCACTTTAAATATAAATTTTGACACAAGCAAAAGTTCAATTTACTTGCATTTTTAAGATTTCAAGTTAAGTTTACATGCATACTAAATTATTTTATTTAAGTTGGCATAATGAAAACCCTTAAAATTGCAACTCGACAAAGCCCACTTGCTTTATGGCAGGCAGAACATATTCGTGCGCGTTTAGAGGCGTTACATGCAGATTTAACTGTTGAACTTGTTACTTTTGTTACACAGGGCGATAAAATTCTAGATACTCCACTCGCAAAAATTGGTGGAAAAGGTTTATTTGTAAAAGAATTAGAAGCTGCATTATTAGATGGTCGTGCAGATCTTGCTGTACATTCTATGAAAGATGTTCCAATGGCACTGCCTGAAGGCTTAACATTAGCTGTAATTTGCGAGCGTGAAGATCCATTAGATGCGTTCGTTTCAAATACCTATGCAAGTTTTAATGACTTACCACAAGGTGCAAAAGTTGGAACGTCAAGCTTACGCCGTAAATGCCAAATTTTAAAAGCCCGTCCAGACTTAGAGATTATTGATTTACGTGGCAACGTAGGTACGCGCTTATCTAAATTAGATGCGGGCAATTACGATGCCATTATCTTGGCAAGTGCAGGTTTGAAGCGCTTGGAATTGGCAGATCGTATTCGTCATACCCTTGATCCAGTTGTAAGTTTACCAGCAGTTGGACAAGGGGCATTGGGCTTAGAGTGTCGTGAAGATGATCAAGCTATTTTAGATCTTATTTTGCCACTTATGCATGATGAATCTAATGTCTGTGTCCGTGCAGAACGTGCATTTAATGCTTATTTAGAAGGTGGTTGCCAAGTTCCAATTGCAGGCTATGCAACATTACAAGATGGTCAACTTTATATTGAAGGTCGTGTTGGTAGTGTCGATGGTGAAACTTTGCTTCAAGTTAACTTAAAAGGTCAGCCTGAAGATGCTGAAAGACTTGGTGTTCAGCTTGCTCAAGAGTTACTTGCATTGGGTGCGGGTGAGCTTTTAAAAGCATTACATTAATATGCTTTTTATTAATACTCGACCACAAGATCGTGCAAAGCCATTAACTATGGCTTTGCAACAGCGGTCTATAGATGTTGTTGAGCTACCATTACTTGAGCTTATTGAACGTCCTTTATCGGATGGTTTGATTGATTTGTATCAGCAACTTCTATATGTGAAAGTAATTGTAGTTGTGAGTCCAACTGCTGTAGATGTTGGCATGAAATATTTAAAAAAATTACAAATTTCACTCGATGATTTAATACAGATAAAGTGGATTGCTGTAGGGCAGAAGACGGCAGAATGTTTGATGTCTTACGGGGTTGAAAGTTTTATTCCAGATATTGAAACATCGGAAGGAATGTTGAGCCTGCCAGTTTTAAAAAATTTAGATGCTAAAACTGAAATTGCGTTTTGGCGTGGTGAAGGAGGGCGTCAATTTATGATGGATAGCCTTATTTCACAAGGTCACAACGTTCTGAACTTTATTCTGTATGAGCGTCAATGTCCGTTTCAATCTAAACAGGTTATAGAAACAATAAAACAGCGTATAACTCAATTATCTCACTATAAAATGGTCGTAAGTAGTGAGGCGAGCTGGTTAAATTGGATTGAATTAATTCAAAATAATCGTGATATTCTAAACAAGGCTGATTATTGGGTATTAGGGGAGCGATTATTTCAATTGTTACGCGATTATCAAAAGCAGAATAAACTGAGTTTTAAAATTACAAAACTAGCTAACTTAAAAATAGATTCAATTATGCAACAGATTACAGTTGCTCAAGGGTAAACATGAAAAAGCTTTATATTTTTATATTCATAATTATTTTAGCCGTTGTCGCTAAATTAAGTTATGACGTATATAAAATATCGGCTCAACAAGCTGAATTGCAGCAAATGGTGAATAAACTTGAAAAGACGAATTTAAGTTTGAATGATCAATTGGTGGCAATACAAAGAGACCCGAGTGCAAGTAATACAGTTGAACTTAAAAAAATAGCAGATGCCGATACGCAAATTCACCCCAATGATTTGATTAAGCAACAATTGAGTTTGGTTGAGTTTGCCTTAAAACAGCATCAATACCATTATGCTGTGGAAAAGTTACTATTGTTAAATCAACAAATTGATACTTATTTACTTGCTCCAGCAGTAAAGAATAGTTTGCATCAAGTAATTGATAAAGATATTCAAACCATCAAACAATATGTGGTTAATAATGATACTCAGCAACAGCAAATTAATCAGTTGATTTTGAAATTAAATGCTGAGCTTAAACAAGAAATTATCCATCCGAATTTAACAGTTTCACAACCTGAAAATGCTTATTTTTGGCAAAAATGGTTCTTTGTGGAATCTACAAGAAAACCCGCACAACAATTAATGCAGCGTTCAGTGATTTTAAAAGAAGCGCAGTTAAGATTACTTATAGCGCGTGAAGCATTATCTCAAGGGCAGTTTGTTCAATATCATCAAGAATTAACAGATATTATTCAGCTTGTAGATCAGCTGCCAGATCAAGTTGCTAAACAACTTGTTCAGCAACTTAAAAATATTGATGGAATGACCACGATTCCAGTTCCTGTATTAAGTACTAGAGCATTGATGGGCTAAGTTATGAAAACAGTTGTTCTTGCTTATGCACTGATTATCCTCATTTTTACTGCCATTTTAAGCCTGTTAAATTATGGTTATGGGGCAGGTTATGTTTATATTTATTGGCGTGATTTACAAATCCAGACCAATACATGGGTTATTTTCTTTTTAACTATTTTAACGAGTTTAATTATTCAAACATTATGGGTGATCAGTAAAAAATACTTCATGCGTGAAAAGCGTAAAAGTGAAGTGATATTTGATTTTAAAAACTTGCATCCTTATGAGCAACTGGCTGTAATTTCACTACTAGATGCAGAAATAGATCAAAAAGACTTTATTCAAACTGTATTTTCAAATTCAGGTTTATTGCAAGGTGTAATTAATGCTCAGCTTGAATATGCACAAGGTCATTTGTCACAAGCGCTGACATCTTTAGAGCAAACGAATGCAATGGCATTTGAGCTAGCAGAAATTCAACGAATACGTATTTATTTAGCCCAAAATGATGCAGAGAAAGCATTAACACATCTTGAGTTTTTAAATCAGCACGAATTGTCGCCATGGTTAAATGACGTTAAAAACTCTTATGAGCAAACTTTACAAGATTTGTGGGGGGCTTTTGCTGTTGCATTTCCGTGGGATTATTTACGTTCAACAAAATACGGTCATTTAAATATTGATAAAAAAGTGAATTGGTTAAAACGCTTGCTTGAACAGTTTGATCAAGCAAGTTTGGATAATCTGAAAGATTTACAACAGCGCTATTTGGCTCTTTCAAGTAATATTACAGATAAGGATTATGAGGTAAATGTACTTTGGTTAAAGGTGCTTTCTCGTTTGCCTGAGCTAAGTGAGCAGCACGAACAGTTGGCAGAATATTTACTTGGAATTCAGTTTGATCAAGATGTCTTTTATTTATGGTTCCAGCAGCAGGTACTTAAACAAAATCCTGATTATGCAAAAATAGAGCAAAAAATTGATTATTGGGAAGCTAAATATCCTGCTTTACCTATACTTAGTTTTGTTAAGTGGCATGTTTATCAAGAGCAAGGTCGTTTTGCTGAAGCAGAACAATTGTTAGCACTTTATCCAGACCATATATTAATGAATTATTTACGAATTAAATCAACCTTAAAAGATCAAGATCACTTAGTACAACAGCTAAATTTGATTTTTGAAAATAATGCAAATCACTTGGTTATTAAAATATAAAAAGAATCTAAAGTGTAAAATCTATCAAGTATTTATAGGCAATAGTTTAATTTTGATTTTTATGATGAGTGAAACGTATTTTTTAAATTTTTAAGTGCATATTTAGGCTGTATTTTTTGGAAATTAAAGTAAGTTGTTTTCATTTATATTATTGGTTTTAAAAAGCTATATTTTTATTATTGATGCATAGTCTATATAAAATAATAATCTTGTTGTGTGTGAGAATATTTAAATATGGTTTTAGATGCCATAAATAAGATTGAAAGGAGTGATTGAAAAGATATTAAAGACAAGAGTTTAAAACTAAAAATGAGATTAATCACATTAATAGTATGGCAAGCACAATATAATAAATTATTTTAAATTGTGTTGAATTGAAATTTATTATTGAAAAAATTAGTTTATATAAATATCATATAAGGGTTAATCATAAAATAAATATGTGAAAATTGGAGTCTATAATGCCAGATATTAGTAATATGTCGGTTGAAGAGTTAAAGCGTTTACAACTAGAAGCTGAAGCTTTAATTGCATCTAAAAAAGATCAAGCAATAGAAGATGCATATAATCAAATTTTAGCAATTGCTGAAGATGTTGGATTATCTGTAGATCAAATCCTTGAGTTTGGTTCTGCTAAGCGTAAGAAAGGTACTCGTAAAGCTGTAGAGCCAAGATATCGTAATAAAGGCAACACAGCTGAAACGTGGACAGGTCGTGGTAAACAACCACGCTGGTTAGTTGCACAACTTGAAAAAGGTGCAAAATTGGAAGATTTTCTTATCTAATTTTTAGTTCAGTACTTGTTGTATTAAGTTTATTTTTAAAGCCAAGTGTATAAGCTTGGCTTTTTTTATTCTTGATGGTTTTAAATTGTATTGAGTTTATAAAACCTAAAATTATTTTAATGATGCGTCATGATATGATTATGCAAAATCACTATTGAGTAGCTTTTTATGACTTGGAAATTACAGGCCATTACAGGTGAGTTCACAGGACAAGAGATCCTCATTGACCGTGATATGTTGGTAGGGCGTCATCAAGATTCAGATGTGCTTTTACAATCTTCAGAAATTTCGCGTAAACATGCTGCATTCTTACTAAAGAATAATGAACTTTGGCTTCAAGACTTAAAGTCATCGAATGGGACTTTTGTAAATGAAATACGTATTGATGCTGAAGCTCTTTTAAAAGAGAGTGATGTTGTTCAATTTGCGGGTTTAAAGTTTGTGGTGTTGCGAGTTGAGCAACAAATTGAAATGCCAGTAGCTTTATCGAATGTGGAGCTTCAACCCGTTGTAGTGGCAGATAAAGAAGAGGTAATAAATCCTATTCAACAGCCATCAGAAGCAATTGCGACATCTGAGACAGCGGCTAAGCAAGAAGAGCTCACACCTGCACAGCAAATGAATGCACAGGGTATGCCTGATTTGAAAGCGCGTGATGCAAGTGTTCAAGTTACAAAAGAAGGTATGCCGACAAATGTTGGTATTCCAAAGCCTGCTCCAATTCCTGAGGGTGTAGATTTAAGTGCACCTATAAAGCATGAAGAGTGTGAAGTTGAAATTCCTGCAGTATGTGTTGAACAAGAAAGAGAAGCGCAAAAAAATGCTTCTGTTGGCTTAATTGCTGTAATTGTTCTTGTTATTTTGGCAATAATTGCATTTGTAATGTTTAAATAATGTTGGTTTAGCATACAATCGAAGGCATGCAATCGCATGCCTTTTTTTATTGCGGAGTCAAAATGTCAGTAGCAAAGCTTAATGCTCGAGAAGTTATTTTATTTGATTTAGATGGTACTTTAGTTGACTCTGCTTCAGATCTTTATCGAGCAATGAACTTGAGTTTAAGTGAGTTGAGTTTACCACTTGTGACTGAAGAGCAAGTTCGCGTTTGGGTGGGTAAGGGTACATCACTTTTTTGTGAAAGTGTTTTAAGACATATTATTGGGCGGGTTGATCCAGTTCAGCATGAACAATTACTAGCAACATTTTTAAAAATTTATAATGCGGAACCTTGCGTTGAAACTTTACCATTTGATGGGGTGGTGGAATTTTTAGATTGGGGTGCTGCACATCATAAAAAACTCATTTGTGTGACAAATAAACCTGAACAGCCAGCGCGTGCAATTATTAAAGAGTTAGCACTAGATCATTATTTTGACGATGTGATTGGAGGTGATCGATTTTCAGAACGTAAACCACATCCAAAACAATTACTTCATTGTGTAGAAGCTTATAATGTTGAGAAAGAACAAGTTTTAATGATTGGCGATTCTAGTAATGATGTGGAAGCTGCGCGCCGTGCGGGAGTAGATTGTATTGTACTTAGCTATGGCTATAATCATGGTGAAAATATTTTAGATTGTCAGCCCCAACAGGTTGTTGATGATCTTAGAGAGTTGATTGCATAAAACAAAGTTAAATGAAGGAATATTGAAAATGAGTACATGTGTGGTTTTTCGATGGCGAAGCTCAGTCCAATGACACTGAATGAACTGAACAACGTCCAATACGAAATTTATTAGAGAAAACAACATGACTACTCAAACTCAATTTAGTCTTTTGAAAGATGCTGGCTATAATCTTATTCCTGTATATCGTCAACGGTTAGCTGATACAGAAACTCCGCTTTCTGTATTTGCGCGTTTAAAGTCTCATGAACAGGCTTATCTCTTTGAATCTGTAGAGGGTGGGGAAAACTGGGCGCGCTATTCTATTATTGGTTTGGGCGAGTCAACGGTTTTTTCATGCAACGAAGGTCAACTTACCATTCAACAAGCCGATGGAAGTATTGTAAAACAAGATTGTGCAGATCCATTTCAATATATCCGAGATTTCCAAGCACAATATAAAGTACCTACGCAAAAAGATTTACCTGCACTACCAAATTTTACAGGCGGCTTAGTTGGATATTTCGGATACGACTCTGTTCGTTATATCGAACCGCGTTTAAATAATATTCCTGATGCAGATCCTGTGGGTTTACCAGATATTTGGATGATGCTGTCGAAAACAGTGATTGTTTTTGATAATTTGAAAGATACCTTATTCTTAATTGTTCATGCAGATGTGAATGATGATGAAGCTTATGCGAAGGCACAAGCTCAGCTAGATGCTTTAGAAGAGCTTCTTGCTACACCAGTGCGCTTAAAAGCAGAAAAACACACAGCGCCACATTTTGAGTCGCTTACAGGTAAAGAAAAATATTTAGAGTCTATTGAGACAGTAAAAGAATACATTCGTGCAGGCGATGTAATGCAAGTTGTACCAGGGCATCGTATGGTATCTGACTTTGATGGTGAGCCATTGCAAGTTTATCGCGCATTAAGACATTTGAATCCGTCGCCTTATTTATTCTTGGTGCAAGGCAGAACATTAGAAAACAAAAAACCATTTCATATTGTAGGTTCATCTCCTGAAATTTTGTCACGTTTAGAAAATGGTATTGCAACAGTTCGTCCATTGGCGGGTACACGACCACGTGGCAAAACCAAAGAAGAAGATCTAGCACTTGAACAAGATTTATTGTCAGACGAAAAAGAAATAGCAGAACATCTTATGCTTATAGATCTTGGGCGAAATGATGTCGGTCGTATTGCTAAAATTGGTAAAGTGCAAGTTACAGATAAAATGGTGATTGAGCGTTATTCACATGTCATGCACATTGTGTCAAATGTTCAGGGCGAGGTTCGAGATGATGTTGATGCTTTAGATGTATTTAAAGCAACATTTCCTGCAGGAACACTTTCTGGGGCGCCAAAAATTCGAGCAATGGAAATTATTGACGAAGTTGAACCTGTAAAACGTGGAATTTTTGGTGGAGCTGTTGGTTATTTAGGCTGGCATGGCGAAATGGACATGTCTATTGCGATTAGAACATGTGTAATTCGTGAAAATAAGGTATTTGTTCAAGCAGGAGCGGGGTTAGTTGCAGACTCAAATCCTGAATCTGAGTGGCAAGAAACGCAAATAAAAGCTCGCGCAGTGATCAAAGCGGTTGAATTATCATCAAATGGATTGATTTTATGAGTTTTTGACGTTTTTTTTGAAAAAAACACTTGCACGGATTCAAAGTTTTGCTAAACTGCACACCGTTCCGATACGAAACGTACGAAACACTAAGAAACGCCGGCATAGCTCAGTTGGTAGAGCAACTGACTTGTAATCAGTAGGTCCACAGTTCGAATCCGTGTGCCGGCACCATCTTAGAAGTTTTGAGTAAGTTGAGTAAAGAACAACACTGAAAGTAAGTGTAAATGGTGAGGTTCCCGAGCGGTCAAAGGGGGCGGACTGTAACTCCGCTACGAAAGTTTCGAAGGTTCGAATCCTTCCCTCACCACCAATTTAAGACTTCAATAAGTGGTTTGTACCAACATCGTGCGGGAGTAGCTCAGTTGGTAGAGCGGCAGCCTTCCAAGCTGCATGTCGCGAGTTCGACCCTCGTCTCCCGCTCCATTGAAGCATTTGTTTGCTCTTATAGCTCAGTGGTAGAGCACTCCCTTGGTAAGGGAGAGGTCTCGAGTTCAAATCTCGATAAGAGCTCCAGATACAGTTTAGCAACTTTGTTGCACAGAATTTTTTAAAAAGCAGGCTTATTAGTCTGCTTTTCGAGTATTGGGTATTTACTTTTTTAGACGATATGTCGAAGCTGGGTTTCTCTCAGAATTGTGTTCGACGTAAACGAGGAAGATGAAAAATGGCTAAGGCTAAGTTTGAACGTAATAAGCCACACGTTAACGTGGGCACAATTGGTCACGTTGACCATGGTAAAACTACTTTAACAGCTGCAATTGCAACTGTATGTGCTAAGAAATTTGGTGGCGAAGCGAAAGACTACGCTGCAATTGACTCTGCACCTGAAGAAAAAGCACGTGGTATTACAATTAATACTTCACACGTAGAATACGATTCTCCAATTCGTCACTACGCTCACGTAGACTGCCCGGGCCACGCCGATTATGTTAAAAACATGATTACTGGTGCTGCTCAAATGGATGGCGCGATCCTTGTATGTGCTGCGACTGATGGTCCAATGCCACAAACTCGTGAACACATCCTTCTTTCTCGCCAAGTAGGTGTTCCATACATCGTTGTATTCTTAAACAAATGCGACCTTGTTGATGACGAAGAATTACTTGAATTAGTAGAAATGGAAGTTCGTGAACTTCTTTCTACTTATGACTTCCCAGGTGATGACACTCCAGTTATCCGTGGTTCTGCTCTTGCTGCGCTTAATGGTGAAGCTGGTCAGTTCGGTGAAGATGCAGTTGTTGCTCTTGTTGAAGCTCTTGATACTTATATCCCAGAGCCAGAGCGTGCTATCGATCTTCCATTCCTTATGCCAATCGAAGACGTATTCTCTATCTCAGGTCGTGGTACAGTAGTAACTGGCCGTGTTGAGACTGGTATCGTACGTGTTGGTGAAGAAGTTGAAATCGTTGGTATTAAAGATACAGTTAAAACAACTGTAACTGGCGTAGAAATGTTCCGTAAACTTCTTGATGAAGGTCGTGCGGGCGAGAACTGTGGTGTTCTTCTACGTGGTACTAAGCGTGAAGACGTTCAACGTGGTCAAGTACTTGCTAAACCAGGTGCAATCAAGCCGCATACTAAATTCGACGCAGAAGTATATGTACTTTCTAAAGAAGAAGGTGGTCGTCATACTCCATTCCTTAACGGTTACCGTCCACAGTTCTACTTCCGTACAACTGACGTAACTGGCGCTATCGCTCTTCAAGACGGCGTAGAAATGGTTATGCCTGGTGACAACGTAGAAATGTCAGTAGAATTAATCCACCCAATCGCAATGGACCCAGGTCTACGTTTTGCGATCCGTGAAGGTGGTCGTACAGTTGGTGCTGGTGTAGTTGCTAAAGTAACTGCATAATCGCT
>NZ_JCAKNB010000011.1:0-64023 GCF_059515905.1 Acinetobacter sp. FY731
GAATTAATGAGCTGGCGATGACTTACTCTCACATGGGTAACCCCACACTACCATCAGCGCTAAGAGGTTTCACTTCTGAGTTCGGGAAGGGATCAGGTGGTTCACTCTTGCTATTGTCGCCAGCACAACTGTTTATGGACTTATTCGGGTCTTATTTACATCAAATGATGTATGCCTTACTTCGTACCAAATAGAATTCATTAACAGATTATTTGAGTTAAAGTATAAGTTCTAGCGTATTCTGAATCAAGATCAGTCAGTGTTGACTGTTTGGTTTTGAATCGATTTCAGCTTTATACAACAACTGTTTGGGTGTTGTATAGTCAAGCCTCACGAGCAATTAGTATTGGTCAGCTTCACATATCACTATGCTTCCACATCCAACCTATCAACGTCGTAGTCTTCAACGGCTCTTTAGAGGAATAAATTCCTAGGGAAATCTTATCTTGAGGTAGGCTTCCCGCTTAGATGCTTTCAGCGGTTATCCCTTCCGAACATAGCTACCCGGCGATGCGACTGGCGTCACAACCGGTACACCAGAGGTTCGTCCACTCTGGTCCTCTCGTACTAGGAGCAGATCCTCTCAAATTTCCAACGCCCACGGTAGATAGGGACCGAACTGTCTCACGACGTTCTAAACCCAGCTCGCGTACCTCTTTAAATGGCGAACAGCCATACCCTTGGGACCTGCTTCAGCCCCAGGATGAGATGAGCCGACATCGAGGTGCCAAACACCGCCGTCGATATGAACTCTTGGGCGGTATCAGCCTGTTATCCCCAGAGTACCTTTTATCCGTTGAGCGATGGCCCTTCCATACAGAACCACCGGATCACTAAGACCTACTTTCGTACCTGCTCGACTTGTGGGTCTCGCAGTTAAGCGCGCTTTTGCCTTTATACTCTACGCGTGATTTCCGACCACGCTGAGCGCACCTTCGTACTCCTCCGTTACTCTTTAGGAGGAGACCGCCCCAGTCAAACTACCCACCAGACATGGTCCTCGCTCCAGATTATGGAGCAGAGTTAGAACCTCAATATTACCAGGGTGGTATTTCAAGATTGGCTCCACCGAAACTAGCGTCTCGGTTTCAAAGCCTCCCACCTATCCTACACAAGTAAGATCAAAGTTCAATGTCAAGCTGCAGTAAAGGTTCACGGGGTCTTTCCGTCTAGCCGCGGGTACACCGCATCTTCACGGCGAATTCGATTTCACTGAGTCTCTGCTGGAGACAGCGCCCCCATCATTATGCCATTCGTGCAGGTCGGAACTTACCCGACAAGGAATTTCGCTACCTTAGGACCGTTATAGTTACGGCCGCCGTTTACTGGGGCTTCGATCAAGAGCTTCGCTTACGCTAACCCCATCAATTAACCTTCCAGCACCGGGCAGGCATCACACCCTATACGTCCACTTTCGTGTTTGCAGAGTGCTATGTTTTTAATAAACAGTTGCAGGGGCCTGGTTTCTGTGGCTGTCAATAGCTCAGGAAGCAAGTTCCATCACCGTCAACAGCGTACCTTCTCCCGAAGTTACGGTACCATTTTGCCTAGTTCCTTCAGCAGAGTTCTCTCAAGCGCTTTGGTCTACTCGACCTGACCACCTGTGTCGGTTTCGGGTACGATTCCAGTGTAACTGAAGCTTAGAGACTTTTCCTGGAAGTATGGTATCAGCCACTTCGCTAGTAAACTAGCTTGCTATCAGATCTCAGCATAGAGCACCCCGGATTTGCCTAAGATGCATGCCTACTTCCTTCCACCTGGACAACCAACGCCAGGCTGACTTAACCTTCTCCGTCCTCTCATCGCATTACACTGAAGTATTGGAATATTAACCAATTTCCCATCGACTACGCCTCTCGGCCTCGCCTTAGGGGTCGACTCACCCAGCCCCGATTAACGTTGGACTGGAACCCTTGGTCTTTCAGCGTGCGAGTTTTTCACTCGCATTGTCGTTACTCACGTCAGCATTCGCACTTCTGATACCTCCAGCATGCTTCTCAACACACCTTCATCGGCTTACAGAACGCTCCCCTACCACTTGCAATAAATTGCAAATCCGCAGCTTCGGCATATAGTTTTAGCCCCGTTACATCTTCCGCGCAGGCCGACTCGACTAGTGAGCTATTACGCTTTCTTTAAAGGGTGGCTGCTTCTAAGCCAACCTCCTAGCTGTCTATGCCTTCCCACATCGTTTCCCACTTAACTATAATTTTGGGGCCTTAGCTGGCGGTCTGGATTGTTTTCCTCTTGACTACGGACGTTAGCACCCGCAGTCTGTCTCCCGGATAGTACTCATTGGTATTCGGAGTTTGCATCGGTTTGGTAAGTCGGGATGACCCCCTAGCCGAAACAGTGCTCTACCCCCAATGGTATTCGTCCGAGGCGCTACCTAAATAGCTTTCGGGGAGAACCAGCTATCACCGAGTTTGATTAGCCTTTCACCCCTATCCACAAGTCATCCCCTGGCTTTTCAACGACAGTGGGTTCGGTCCTCCAGTTAGTGTTACCCAACCTTCAACCTGCTCATGGATAGATCACCCGGTTTCGGGTCTATACCCAGCAACTAAACGCCCTATTAAGACTCGATTTCTCTACGGCTCCCCTATACGGTTAACCTCGCTACTGAATATAAGTCGCTGACCCATTATACAAAAGGTACGCAGTCACCGAACAAGTCGGCTCCCACTGCTTGTATGCATGCGGTTTCAGGATCTATTTCACTCCCCTCACAGGGGTTCTTTTCGCCTTTCCCTCACGGTACTGGTTCACTATCGGTCAGTCAGGAGTATTTAGCCTTGGAGGATGGTCCCCCCATATTCAGACAAGGTTTCACGTGCCTCGCCCTACTCGACATCATCATATAAGCCCTTTCGTGTACAGGACTATCACCCACTATGGTTGCACTTCCCAGAGCATTCCACTAGAACTTATATGACTTAATGGGCTGTTCCCCGTTCGCTCGCCGCTACTGAGGGAATCTCAATTGATTTCTTTTCCTAAGGGTACTGAGATGTTTCACTTCCCCTCGTTCGCCTCATAAACCTATGTATTCAGTTTATGATACCTACCTTATGGTAAGTGGGTTTCCCCATTCAGAAATCTCCGGATCACAGGATATTTGCCGCCTCCCCGGAGCTTATCGCAGGCTATTACGTCTTTCATCGCCTCTGACTGCCAAGGCATCCACCACATGCACTTAATTACTTGACTATACAACCCCAAACAGTCGTTAACCCTTACAAGTTAGGTTAGCAACAGAGCTTGTCTTACGACTTGCTCATACAGTTGGCGTCTTGTGCATTTAAGCACCGTACAGCTTCAATTAGATTCATATACCAAAACGCTTGATTCAGTTAATTTCGCTAGTACTCATTCTTTCTTTCGATTGAATGAGCATGAACAAATTATTTCAACTCAAATATATTCTGTTAATGATTAATCTAGCCTTCGTCAGGTCTAGACGCTGTGATAAATCACAGAACTTAATAAACAAGATCTTCGATCTCTTTTACTAAATTCTATAATCTAGCAACTTATCTTAATGTATGGTGGAGACTAGGAGAGTCGAACTCCTGACCTCCTGCGTGCAAAGCAGGCGCTCTACCAACTAAGCTAAGTCCCCAGCTTATCATATAGATTCGATGTCTCTGTGTTCTGTACTAATTGCTTAGGTAATCAGATTTGGTGGGTCTGACAAGACTTGAACTTGTGACCCCACGCTTATCAAGCGTGTGCTCTAACCAACTGAGCTACAGACCCTCAGATACATCTTCATGAAGAACAACTTGTTGTGGATTCTTACCAATCGTCAATCTTTCGTTAAGGAGGTGATCCAGCCGCAGGTTCCCCTACGGCTACCTTGTTACGACTTCACCCCAGTCGTCGGCCACACCGTGGTAAGCGTCCTCCTTGCGGTTAGACTACCTACTTCTGGTGCAACAAACTCCCATGGTGTGACGGGCGGTGTGTACAAGGCCCGGGAACGTATTCACCGCGGCATTCTGATCCGCGATTACTAGCGATTCCGACTTCACGCAGTCGAGTTGCAGACTGCGATCCGGACTACGATCGGCTTTTTGAGATTAGCATCCTCTCGCGAGGTAGCAACCCTTTGTACCGACCATTGTAGCACGTGTGTAGCCCTGGTCGTAAGGGCCATGATGACTTGACGTCGTCCCCGCCTTCCTCCAGTTTGTCACTGGCAGTATCCTTAAAGTTCCCACCCGAAGTGCTGGCAAATAAGGAAAAGGGTTGCGCTCGTTGCGGGACTTAACCCAACATCTCACGACACGAGCTGACGACAGCCATGCAGCACCTGTATGTAAGCTCCCGAAGGCACCAATCCATCTCTGGAAAGTTCTTACTATGTCAAGACCAGGTAAGGTTCTTCGCGTTGCATCGAATTAAACCACATGCTCCACCGCTTGTGCGGGCCCCCGTCAATTCATTTGAGTTTTAGTCTTGCGACCGTACTCCCCAGGCGGTCTACTTATCGCGTTAGCTGCGCCACTAAAGCCTCAAAGGCCCCAACGGCTAGTAGACATCGTTTACGGCATGGACTACCAGGGTATCTAATCCTGTTTGCTCCCCATGCTTTCGTACCTCAGCGTCAGTATTAGGCCAGATGGCTGCCTTCGCCATCGGTATTCCTCCAGATCTCTACGCATTTCACCGCTACACCTGGAATTCTACCATCCTCTCCCATACTCTAGCTTCCCAGTATCGAATGCAATTCCTAAGTTAAGCTCAGGGATTTCACATCCGACTTAAAAAGCCGCCTACGTACGCTTTACGCCCAGTAAATCCGATTAACGCTCGCACCCTCTGTATTACCGCGGCTGCTGGCACAGAGTTAGCCGGTGCTTATTCTGCGAGTAACGTCCAAGCATCTAGAGTATTAATCTAGAGCTCCTCCTCCTCGCTTAAAGTGCTTTACAACCAAAAGGCCTTCTTCACACACGCGGCATGGCTGGATCAGGGTTCCCCCCATTGTCCAATATTCCCCACTGCTGCCTCCCGTAGGAGTCTGGGCCGTGTCTCAGTCCCAGTGTGGCGGATCATCCTCTCAGACCCGCTACAGATCGTCGCCTTGGTAGGCCTTTACCCCACCAACTAGCTAATCTGACTTAGGCTCATCTATTAGCGCAAGGTCCGAAGATCCCCTGCTTTCCCCCGTAGGGCGTATGCGGTATTAGCAGCCGTTTCCAACTGTTGTCCCCCACTAATAGGCAGATTCCTAAGCATTACTCACCCGTCCGCCGCTAGAAATCAGTAGCAAGCTACCTATTCCCGCTCGACTTGCATGTGTTAAGCCTGCCGCCAGCGTTCAATCTGAGCCATGATCAAACTCTTCAGTTTAAAATCAGTAGTACCTTTAAAGGGTACCAATCTTGGCTCATCAATTTTCTGACAAATATTTCTCAAATAAACTTCGAGTAATTTCTACCATTAAATCAATGAAAATAATTTCGATTGATCAATCAGTAAAAATCCACACAAGTTGTTCTTCATAATCTCTTAATGATCTTTCTAACACCTCGTCAGTGCTAGAAGCTGGACTTCGATAAACTTAACAACTCAGCACTTCGTGCTTCGTTCGTTTCCGTCTATCTCGTCGGTATGGGGTGCATTCTAGAGCATTTCAGAATCATTGCAACCCCTATTTAGCAATATTTTCCACGTATGTATTATTTTTCGGCAAAAAATAGCATTTTTTTGTTTTTCTAGCTATTTATTGTACGTTTTAAGCGAAAAAAATGATTTTATTTTGAAATTTATTTTCATCTTTCAGATTATTTCCTGCATTCTTTTCCCATATATCTAATTCAATTTTCAAATTTCATGTCCTTTTCTACATTTTTTTATATAGCAATCATAAATTATCTAGTTTTCTTTATATGAAGGTGTTTATTTACCTCTTTAAAGAAGTTTTCTTTTCTATAAATAAAGTTAATATCCCAAATAGTTGCATTTGTGCTTTTATTATTGAAAATTTAAAGATAGTCGCGAATAAATAAGTTGGTTGCAGATAGAAAATGCTTATTAATAGAGGTTAAGTCATAAATTTTGGATAAAAAAAAGAAAGAGATCTCTCCCAAAATCTCTCCCTATAGTTGAATCTGTTTAGGATTCATTCCATTGTTATTGTAGTTATTGGTAATAAGCTATCTCTAAGGGATAGAGATTAACTTAATGTAAAAATATTTTATATTTACCCTCTAGATGCTCTTTTACAAAAAATTCTAGACATCTAGAGCTTAAACATCCCTTTCATTAAAATCAACACCTATAGGTAAATTTAAGTGTCTTTTTTATAAGGTTTTTTTGAATTTAGTTATTCAAAATACAAATATAAACAAAAATAAAGCAGACCTTTAGTCTGCTTTATTTTCAATAGCTTAAATACAATAGTGCTGTTAATTAGTCCGTAAATGTTACTTTCGCAATCGCTTTTTTACTCGCTTGGACAATTAAAGTTACATTTTCTTTTACTGAATAAGTTGTATCAACACCATTCCAGTCAACTTTTACAGCACCACGTCCTAAAGCATCTTTCGCTTGTGCAGAGTTTTTAACTAAACCAGCTTCACGTAAAATAGACGTAATAAAAACTTCACCACCAAATTCAGATAATGAAATTGTCACTTCAGGCGTTCCTTCAGGTAGTTCACCTTCAGTAATTAAATTACCTGCACCTTTATGTGCATTTTCGGCAGCTTCCGCCCCATGGAAACGCTCTACCAATTCAAGTGCAAGAATCTTCTTCACTTCTTGTGGATTACGACCTTCAGCCACTTCTTTTAGTAACTGCTGAATTTCTTCAACAGATTTAAAGCTTAATAAATCGAAATAACGTTCAATTAATGAGTCTGGCATTGAAAGTACTTTTTGGTACATTGCACCTGGTGCATCAAACACACCAATATAGTTACCTAAAGATTTAGACATTTTATTTACGCCATCTAAACCTTCAAGAATTGGCACAGTAATACATACTTGCGCTTCTTGGTTATAACGACCCTGAAGTGTACGACCCATTAACAAGTTAAAGGTTTGGTCTGTACCACCAAGCTCTACGTCTGCTTCCAAAGCAATTGAGTCATAACCTTGTACCAATGGATACAAGAATTCATGAATTGCGATAGGTTGATGATTGTTATAACGCTTTGTAAAGTCATCACGCTCTAACATACGTGCAACAGTCTGTTGTGATGCAAGTTGAATTAAATCTGCAGCAGATTTTTCTGCAAACCATTCAGAGTTAAAAACAACTTTTGTTTTATTTGGATCAAGAATTTTAAAGACTTGCTCTTGATAAGTCTTTGCATTTTCTAAAACTTGCTCACGTGATAACGGCGGACGCGTAGCACTTTTCCCAGAAGGATCGCCAATCATCGCAGTATAGTCACCAATTAAGAACAATACTTCATGACCCAAGTCTTGAAATACTTTTAACTTATTAATAAGTACAGTATGACCTAAGTGCAGGTCTGGTGCCGTAGGATCAAAACCCGCCTTTACTTTTAAAGGACGGTTCTCTTTAAGTTTCTTTAACAGATCCTCTTCAGAGATAATTTCGTGAGTGCCTCGTTGGATGAGGGCGAGTTGTTCTTCAGCTGGCAGGAAATTTGACATCACAAAACCCAAATACGTCAGTTATTCAATTTGTGCGATATACTAACATTTTTTCAGCACATTGCAGGCTTAAGAATAATCATGACAGCGATCTATATTGGGGTAATGACTGGCACAAGCATGGATGGTGTCGATATTGTTGCTGCTTCTTTTGATCCATTACAACTACATGCCACGCTTACATTGCCATTTGATCCAGATTTACGTGATGAATTAATGGCACTGACATTGCCCGATGACAACGAAATTGATCGTATGGGGAAAGCAGATGTAGCACTTGCAACCATGATTGGTCATGGCATTAACACACTTATTCAAGAAAATAATTTAGATAAAACTCAAATTAAAGCCATTGGCTCACATGGGCAAACCATCCGCCATAGACCTGAACATGGGTTTACCTTACAAATTGGCGATCCAAATATTATTACTGAAATTACGCAAATTCCTGTTATTTCAGATTTTCGTCGTCGTGATATGGCAGCAGGCGGACAAGGTGCACCATTGGTTCCTGCCTTTCACCAAGCATTATTCCAACATGAAAGTATTCATCGTGTCATTCTAAACTTAGGTGGTATTGCCAATGTCAGCATGCTACCTGCAAATCGCCCTGAAGATATTTATGGTTTTGATACAGGACCTGCAAATATTTTAATGGATGCATGGTGTCATCGTTATACAGGTCAGCCATACGATGAAAATGGCAATTGGGCTGCTTACGGCAATGCAATTCGAAGCTTATTAGACCGTTTACAAGCACATGAATTTTTTTCTAAAGAGCCACCAAAAAGTACAGGTCGTGAAGACTTTAATTTGGAATGGTTAGATGAGCAAATTTTAGATTGGCGTAGCAGTTTAGAATACGATGAACTTGAAGATACACCTGAAAATATCCAAGCAACTTTAATGAAGTTGACTACACGTGCCATTAAAAAAGCGATTTATCGTTCAGATATGCCAACAGGTGAAGTGTATGTCTGTGGTGGTGGTGCATATAACTCACATTTGCTTGAGCAACTTCGCTGGCGTTTAAGAAAACATGAATGGACTGTGCAAACCACAGCTGATTTAGGATTAAGTCCTACATGGGTTGAAGCAACAGCCTTTGCATGGCTTGCAATGCGTTTTGTTAATAAACTCAGTGGGAATTTACCTAGTGTGACAGGTGCAAAAGGTTATTGTATGCTTGGAGTAATGACTGCTGTATAATTTTTTTAAAGGCTCACGCTATTCACTCTTGTGAGCCAATAATAAGATTTAGGCAAAAAATGAAAAACATTATAAATGAATACAAGCTCATACAAAATTTAGTAAAAACAACACAAGTTCCACGTGGAACTTCTGCTTCTCCCAAAGAACTATTTGCACATATCTTTGATGATAATTCTCAAGTTATTCAAGTCTTAGATATTGGCTTTGGTGATGGCAGTCTAGGCCGTTTAATTAAAAATTATATACCCACATCCCACTGGTCTGTAGACGGTGTAGATGGCTTTGAACCAAATTGTAATAATGAGGTTTTATTTAATGATAAAATTTACCGAAATATTTGGCATGGTCTTGCTCAAGATATTCCCTCTGAACAATTCAAAGCATACGATCTTATTTGTTTGTTAGATATTATTGAACATTTAGATGTTGAAACAGCAAAATCTTTATTAAAAGAACTTTTATCATCAATGAAAGATGATGCTTACTTGTTTATCAGCACGCCTTTATGGTTTTATCCTCAAGATGCCATACAAGAAGGTGATTTAGAGGAACATTTAATTGGCGTCCCTGCCACATCAATGATGGCTCTTATTCCCAAAATATATTCTATTAATGAACCATTGATTGGTGGCTTTATCTTAGGAAAATTAAGCTTGGATTATATTGATTTTTTTCAACCAACAAACAATAAAAATTTTAGTTACGAACAAGGATTAAACATCCTAAATATTATTAATTGCCAATATAAACCAGGTGAATATATAAAAATTTGGTAATTCAAATTAATTTTTTATTGAATTACCTTATTTTTTATTACAAAGGAGCTCGGTTTAAATACGATAGCTGTTGATTAACATGAAATATTTTATAGCGGATTTGATGAATTCCATTTTCATTTAGACGCTTTTCATGCTTTTCAATATATTGCTGAGCATCTACAGGATTAGTAAATAAATAGATGCCTCCTGCTTCATTTAAACTTTGGTTTTCAGTCCAAATCTTCCAAATCAGACCTCTTTCCAATGCAATTGATTCAGCTAATGGTTTCATAACTTGCTCCATATCAGAGCCCCAAGGTCCCTGATATGGAAAATCAACTTGTAAAATATATGACATCTCAATTTACCAAATACTTAACTAGAAATCGTGTGCTACAGACTCATTAATGGACTTGACCAGGCTTTCAAATGATAAATTCCCTGAACCAATTACCGTCACCTCTGCACCTTTACGAATAGCAAAACTTGGAAAACCCCTCACTCCCCAACTACGATTAAGTTTGAACTCCTCATAAGTTGCTTTTTTTGTGTCTGCTAAATTAAATTTTTTAGCAAAAATCTCAAAATCCAATGCCAATTTTTCACAAATGCTTTTATAAAATTCAAGTTCGTTAGGATCTTCACCATCTACATAAAATTTGTATTGGATTGTTGAAAAGAATGCCAATAATTGTTCATCATTTGAATCTGAGTCTTTCCATAAATCTCGTGCTATATGAACTGCTCGAGCAGATGGCTCAGTATCATAATTAAAATGCTCACGCTCTAATAATTTATTAGTAAATGGTTGTTGAGTTGCATCCGCAATATTTTTCCATTCTTTACGTAAAAAATTTCTAAAATCTTCCGTCCATTCATCTCCACCCCCAGGACGTAAACCACCTGTAATAACCGAAAATTCCATCCCTTTTTCGATAGCATACTTTCTTGCTTGTTGAATAGTTTTTGAGGCTCCCCAACACCATGAACACATTGGATCACCAATATAGATCAGCCCTAAATCTGTTTTTGTATGCTTTACAACAGTTTCACCTGCTTCTAATTCTGGAACTGAACATGTTCCAGTTTCTAAATCACAATTCATTGTCATTGCTCTACCCTCAATATTTCGTTCAAATAATCAATACAATTGATCGTTTGACATAAATTAGCTGTTCTATAATGATGTGCATAGACAATAAAAATGAAAGGTCGTGTTCGAAAATATGAACAGCTTGCCCTACTCCATAGATGACTTATATTGGTTTGTATTAATTGCAGAAGCAGGTAGTTTATCGGCAGCAGCAAAACGATATGATATTGCAAAATCGACGTTATCAAATCGGTTATCACGCCTTGAAAGTATTTTAGAAATTAAATTATTAAACCGAAATACCAATGCGTCATCACTTACTGATGCAGGAAAATTATTTCTCAAAGAAATATCTCCTATCTTTCAACAAATCGAAACCATTACCCATGATTTATCTAATTTAGAAATAGAGCCTAAAGGAAAAATTAGGATTGCAGCATCTGGAACTTTTGGAAAATTAGTGATTTTGCCACTTATTTCTGAATTTCTTAGTCAATATTCACAAGTTGAAATTGATATCGACTTAAATGACAAAAAAGTTGATTTGGTGGCTGAAGGTTTCGATCTTGCTATTCGTATTGGTCATTTAGCTGACTCTAATTTATATGCTCAACATGTCGGCACTGTAAGACGTATTTTATGTGCAAGTTCACAATATGTAGAACAACACGGAATCCCCACTGAACCAGAGCAACTAAAAGATCATAGATTAATTTTTCATACTCGAAATTTAAATAAAATTACATTAATAAAAGATCAACAAACCAAGCAAGTTCAAATTCACAGTCGCTTAACTGTCACACCATTTGAACATGCATTAACAGCAGTAGAGTCCAATTTAGGTATTGCAGCAGTCGCTGAAATTCAAATTACTGCATTATTAGAACAAAAGAGCTTCATACATATTTTGCCTGATTGGCTCTTATCTCAAGAAGATGTTTTTATTGTTACGCCAAGTCGGCAATATAGAACACTTGCTTTAAGATTATGCTTGGAGTTTCTTAAAAACAAAATTCCTAAGCAAATTGATTCTTTAAAAATACATACAATTAAAAATTAAAGACCAAATACAAAAAAGCCCTCACAAGAGGGCTTTTTATTCTTATATCTATTTTAGATAGAAAAAGAAGAACCACAACCACACGTTGTTGTCGCATTTGGGTTTTGAACCACAAAACGAGAACCTTCTAAACCTTCTAAATAATCTACAACAGACCCTACTAAATATTGATAACTTAAAGAGTCTACAAGCATTTTTACATCGCCATTTAAAAACTCAGCGTCATCTTCATTTTGGCTTTCTGCAAAGTTAAAACCATAAGAGAAGCCAGAACAACCGCCACCCGTTACATAAACACGTAGCATTAAATCTTGGTTCCCTTCACTGTCACGCAATTGGCGTACTTTATTTGCAGCGCTATCGGTGAGCTCAAGTACTTGGGCAGTCATGTGGGATTCCTCAATACAATTCAAACGTCTTTTATAAAAAGACTATAACTATAATTTAAGTATAACATAGACAATATATGGTCAGTTATCTTCGATTCAATGTTAATTCAGAGTATTTTCATCAGAATTATACTATTTAATTTAAAAGCGATTTATTTTTCATATTATTTTTATAAAAATATATTTCTAGTCAAGTTTCATTAAAACATAAATCAATGAAATTATTAGCTTTATAAAATTATTGATTGTTCTTTTTGTTTTATCTCACGCATCCATTAGAATAAGCCATCTTTTCGCTTATGTTTAATTTCATCCATGATTCAGTTAGACCAACTTACTATACGCCGCAGTGGTCGTGTTTTATTTCAAAAAGCATCCATGCAACTACATCCAGGTTGGAAAATTGGCTTAACTGGCGTAAATGGTGCCGGTAAATCAACTTTATTTTCTGCACTGCTTGGTGGAATGGAATCGGATGGTGGTTCGCTCACGCGCCCTGCTGTTTGGACAGTTGCTCACATGGCACAAGAAATCAAAGCTTTGGATATGAAAGCAATTGATTTTGTACTGTCGGGCGATGAAGAATTTTGGGATATTCAAAATAAACTAGATCATCCTGAAAATTTAAATGATGATGAGCTTGCCCATTTATATGGTCGTTTTGATGAAATTAATGGATATTCTGCACCATCTAAAGCATCTCAATTGATGGCAGGTTTAGGCTTTTTTGAACATCAATCTCAACTCGATGTTTCAAGCTTTTCTGGTGGTTGGCGTATGCGTTTGAACCTTGCTCGTACGCTCATGAGCCGTTCAGACTTATTATTACTTGATGAACCAACAAACCATTTAGATTTAGATGCAATTTTATGGCTTGAAGATTGGCTAAAAGCTTATGAAGGTACGCTCATTCTAATTTCACATGACCGTGATTTCTTAGATGCCATTACCGATCATATTTTACATATTGAAAATCAAGAACTTATTCTTTACACAGGTAACTATTCAACATTTGAACGTACCCGTAGTGAACGCTTAGCACAACAACAACAAGCGTATGAAAAGCAGCTTGAAACGCGTGCACATTTGCAAAAATATATTGACCGTTTTAAAGCACAAGCCACCAAAGCCAAACAAGCACAAAGCCGTATTAAGCAACTTGAACGTATGCAAGAGTTATCTGCTGCTCATGTAGATACACCGTTTACCTTCTCGTTCCGTGAACCAACAAAAATGAGTTCACCATTATTACAGCTAGAACATGCAGATATTGGTTATGGCGACAAACTCATTGTAACGAATGTAAATTTACAGATTACCCCATCAAGCCGTATTGGTTTATTGGGTATGAATGGTGCAGGTAAGTCAACTTTAATTAAATCACTTGTAGGTGATTTAAAACTCATTCAAGGTGAGCGCAAAGATTCTGAATTACTCAATATTGGCTACTTTGCACAGCACCAAATGGATGCTTTAGATGGCAATGCAAGTCCAATGTTACAACTTGCCCGCATTGCAGACAAAAAGATCAGTGAAGCATCTTTACGTTCATTCTTAGGTAGTTTTGGTTTCAGTGGCGAACGTATGGATACGCCAAGTGAAAGCTTCTCTGGTGGTGAACGTGCCCGCTTGGCATTGGCTTTAATTGTATGGCAACGTCCAAACGTACTCATTCTAGATGAACCAACAAACCATTTAGATTTAGACATGCGTCATGCTTTAACAATGGCACTGCAAGACTATGAAGGTGCAGTAGTTCTTGTTTCACATGAACGTCAATTGGTAGCAAGTGTTTGTGATGAACTCATTTTAGTTCATGGCGGTGTAAGTCGTGAATTTGAAGGTGACTTAGTTGCTTATGCAGATTGGTTACGTCAAGCACGTATCGATATGATGAAAAATGGTCAGAAACCTGCTGCACCAGTTAAATCTCAAGTTGAAGTTAAGCCAACACTTTCAAAACTCGATAAAGAAGGTCAACGTAAAGAAGCGGCTCGTCGTCGTGAATTAGGGCGCCCTATTCGTAAAAATATTGAAAAGAACGAAGCTGTTGTAGTAAAAATTCAGCCTCGATTAGCAGAAATTGAAACATTACTTGGTGATACAGCTTTATATGAAGCAAGTCGTAAAGATGATTTACTGAAGCTAATGAATGAGCAAACAGAGTTGAAAGCTAAGCTTGAAACAGCCGAAGAACTCATTTTGGAATTAATGATGGAATTAGAAGAACTAGAAAGCTCTTTTGATGATTAAGAATCATTAATTCTGTAAAAAACCGCCAAGTAAATTAACTTACTTGGCGGTTTTTTTATATTTAAGATTGACTATGTTTATGCTTCTTTTTTAAAAATCGTAATTCTGTGATTTTCCATTGCTCATCAAAAATCCAATTTTCTTGAATCATAGTTTTTTCATGCTCTAAACCAATTAAAACTGTACATTGATTTTGATCATAGCTGTATTCAAACTCCTCAAACTCAACATCAGGATTACGTGGTTTCCACACACCATTTTGTACAGCATGTGCAATACGATCGTAACGCATATAATTGCTTTCAACACGATCATCTTGTTCGTAAACTACTTTAAAATTTTCATCTTCATATTGAGCTAAAACTTCATAGTTTCCTGTAAAAAAAGCATTGGTCCAAACATCACGACTTTGTTCTAATAAATCATTCATCTTATATTCCTCCTATTCTTCAGGATTTCTTTCATTCATCATCATTATGTTTGTGAAATAAGTCAATTTTATAAAAGTACATTTTAAAATTATTTAATCATTTTATTTTGACATAAAAAAAGCACCCCGAAAGGTGCTCTTTTTTTAATATCAATTAAGCATCGATATCTGCATTTAATGCATTTTCCTCAATGAAAGCACGACGTGGTTCCACATCATCACCCATTAAACAAGAGAACATACGGTCTGCTTCAATTGCATCTTGAACCGTAACTTGTAGCATATTACGGTTTTCAGGATCCATTGTTGTTTCCCAAAGCTGTTCAGCGTTCATCTCGCCAAGACCCTTATAGCGCTGAATCATCATGCCACGACGTGAGTCTTGAAGAATGTTTTGCCAAACCTGATGGAAGCTCGATACAACAATCTTACGATCGCCTTTTTGTAAATAAGCACCTTCTTCAAGCAATGTGAACCAGCTTTTCGAATTTTTCAATAAACGTGCATATTCACCTGAACCTAACAAGCCAGCATCTAATAAGTATGTATGTGGCAAGTTATGAACGTAAATCGTAATACGTGGGAAATATGTTGTAGATTTAGAACCATCTGCATTTTCTTTTTCAAATGCTTCAAGTGTTAACTCTGGACGTAAGCTAGATTGAGTCGCTTCGATATGTTGACGAAGTTGCTCACCCCATTGTTGTACATACGCTTGATCTGAAGTTTGATCAAGTTTAAATGCTTCTATTGCCAACAAACCATCAAGTAAGCTTGCAGGATAACGAACAGTTAAACGCTGTAAGCTTTTTTGTGAAGTTTGATAATCAGCAATTACATTTGCTAAAGCTTCACCGCGAATAGCAGGTGCTTCTGCACTAATATGCAGCTCAAGCTCATCAATTGCATTTGAAATTAAATAAGTTTCTAGTGCATCGTTATCTTTGATGTACTGTTCTTGCTTACCTTTTTTCAACTTATAAAGCGGTGGTTGGGCAATATAAATATAACCACGTTCCACAAGTTCAGGCATTTGACGGAAGAAGAAAGTCAATAGTAAGGTACGAATGTGCGAACCATCGACATCGGCATCGGTCATAATGATGATTTTATGATAACGCAATTTGTCAGGATTATATTCTTCACGACCAATACCACAACCTAATGCAGTAATAAGCGTGCCGACTTCTTGAGATGAAATCATCTTGTCAAAACGCGCACGTTCCACGTTTAGAATTTTACCCTTCAATGGCAAAATTGCTTGCATCTTACGGTTACGACCTTGCTTCGCAGATCCACCCGCAGAGTCACCTTCGACTAAGTACAATTCAGATAAAGCTGGATCTTTTTCTTGGCAATCTGCCAATTTACCAGGAAGACCTGCAATATCTAATGCGCTTTTACGACGAGTCATTTCACGTGCTTTACGTGCAGCATCTCGTGCACGCGCAGCATCAATAATTTTTCCAGCAATTGATTTTGCAGCTTGAGGATTCTCTAAAAGATATTCAGAGAATGATTTGTTCATTGCTTGTTCAACAGCTGTTTTTACTTCACTTGAAACCAATTTTTCTTTGGTTTGTGAAGAGAATTTTGGATCTGGCACTTTAACCGAAACAATCGCAGTTAAGCCTTCACGTGCATCATCACCTGAAACAGCTACTTTTTCTTTCTTAAGTAAGCTTTCATTTTCCATATAGCTGTTCAAACCACGTGTTAACGCAGCACGGAAGCCAGCTAAGTGAGTACCACCATCTTTTTGAGGGATATTGTTTGTAAAACAGCGTACATTTTCTTGATAGGTATCATTCCACTGCAAAGCAACTTCAACACCAATACCGTTATCGGCTTGAGTAGTGAAATGGAAAATGTCATTTAAATGCGTTTTGCCTTGGTTAATATATTTAACAAACTCAGACAAACCACCTTCGTAGTCATACACATGTTCTAAGTTAATACGTTCATCACGTAAAACAATGCGAACACCAGCATTTAAGAATGAAAGCTCACGTAAACGACGTGCCAAAATATCAACATTAAAAATAGTTTGGCTGAATGTTTCTGCACTCGGGTAGAAACGTACAGTTGTACCTGAAGTTTCAGTTACACCTGTTTCACGCAATTTATAAACAGGGTCACCATGACGATATTCTTGTTCGTAAGTTTTACCCGCACGGCTAATATTCAATAGTAATTTTTCAGATAAAGCGTTTACAACCGAAACACCTACACCATGTAAACCACCAGAAACTTTATAGCTATTATCATCGAATTTACCACCAGCATGTAAAATTGTTAAAATTACTTCTGCTGCTGAAACACCTTCTTCAGGGTGAATATCGGTAGGAATACCACGACCATTATCTGAAACACTTACAGATTCATCTTCGTGAATAGTCACCAAAATTTCATCACAATGACCTGCCAAGGCTTCGTCGATAGAGTTATCTACGACTTCAAACACCATATGGTGTAAGCCTGTTCCATCATCTGTATCACCAATATACATACCTGGACGCTTACGTACCGCGTCTAGACCACGTAATACCTTGATGCTAGAGGAATCATAAGCCTTTTCAGTGGTTTGTTCTGTTTGAGAAGCAGCTTGATCTTCTGAACTCATGGTTTCTCCCTAGTGAAAAATAGGTTTATCCAAACTTGGAAAATTATTGCACAACAACTTGAACTGTACCGTTTTCAACATTGAATAACTGATATGAGATAGACAAATCATGTAAGTGCTTTTGTACTGATTTATGGTCTAATGTGGTAATAAAAACTTGACTACCAAGTTGGCTCAATCGCTCAATTAAACGTTGTTGTGCGGTTAAATCTAATTCTGCTGTCAGATCATCTAATAATACCACAGTTTCCTTATTGCAATCATGTAGCATTGCAATCTGCGATAGCTTTAATGCCATGACTAATAGTTTTTTTTGCCCACGTGACAATACATGATCAGCATCGCCTGTTGGGGTTTTTAAACGTAAATCTGCTTTATGCGGACCATATTCGGTATAACCCCGTTCTACATCTTTATAATGATAATTGGTGAGATCATTGAGTAAGCCCGTTTCCGCACGGAAACCTGCCACATACTCAAGCTCTATATTTAAATCTGGCAATAGTGCTTTTAAATCTTGCTCAAAATAGTGTTTCCATTTTTCAACTACCCCCACTCGCTGATTATGTAGTATTTCACCATACTCACTCAGCATGACATTCCATGGTTCTAAATCTGAAAGTGTTAAGCGCCTATTGGCTTTTAATAAACTATTTCTTTGTTTTAATGCACGAGAGTAATATTGCCACGCATGATAAAACTCAGGTTCCACGTGGAACATCATCCAATCTAATAATTGTCTTCTTGGTTTTGCACCATAATCAATAAGATCTGTACTTTGTGGCTCAATGTATTGTAACGGTAAAATTTTAGCTAATTGTCCTTGAGTTGCAATAAGATCACCATTTACTTTAATGATCTGCTCTCCACTCAAAAGTTTTTGCATTCCGATTTTTTCAGTCAATGACTGTGCAAAAACAATCGCATCTTGCGTATTATTTTGAATATAATTTTTAGGAAGATGTGTTCGAAATGATCGTCCAGTTGCAAGCAAATGTATAGCCTCTAGAACTGAAGTTTTTCCTGAGCCATTTTGCCCATAAAAAACATTAAACGGCTGCAACTCTTGGAGTGCAACCGCTTTTAAGTTTCGAACACGCTCTATGTTTAAACGCGTGATATGCATAATAAAATCTAAATAAAATGCTATAGATTAAACACGCATTGGCATAACAACATAAGTTTGATCTTGTTGTGCAGGATCTTGCACCAATACAGATTGGTTTGCTTCTGTCATCGTAATCGAAACATCATCGCCATCTAAAACATTTAATACTTCAATTAAATATTGTGCATTAAAAGACATTTCTAAAGAGGCATCTGAATATTGAATTGCTAAGTCTTCAATAGCTTCGTCTTGCTCTGGGTTGTTCGCACGCAGTTGCAATGAATCTGCATTAAAGTTTAAGAACACACCACGTAATTTTTCATTACTTAAAATAGCAACACGTTGAAGTGATTGTTTAAATACATCATGTGCAATCATAACAACTTTATCGCCACCACGTGGAATAACACGACGATAATCTGGGAATTTACCATCAATCAATTTTGTTGTGAAACGAACTGTAATATCACCTTGCTCTTTATCACGACTCGCAATTGTAATTGTTACATTCAATAATTCACGACCAATTAACAAAGATAATTGCTCATCTTCAACACTTAATAAGCGTTGTAATTCACCCACAGCTTTACGCGGAACAATAGCTTGAACAGCTTGTGTTGCTGTAGATGTTGCACCTGTTTCACAAAGTGCTAAACGGTGACCATCTGTTGTTACAGCACGAAGTTGTGTTTGATCAATTTCTAACAATGTACCTGTTAAATAAAAACGTACATCTTGAACTGCCATTGCAAATGCAGTTTTTTCAAATAAACGTTTTAATTCACGCTGAGTCACAGATACTTCTGTACCTTGTGCATTTTCAGTAGCTAAAAGCGGATAGTCTTCTGCTGGTAAAGTACCCAATACAAAACGACTATTTCCTGATTTTAAAATACAACGTTGATCTTCAGTAATTTGAAAGTCAATTAACGCCGCAGCTGGTAGAGATTTACAAATATCAACCAGTTTACGGGCTGGAACCGTAGTTTCACCAACTTGCAAACATGCACCTTCTGCTAAAGGCATACTCGCAACAAGTTCTACTTCTAAATCAGAACCAGTAATCGTTAATAATTCATTTGTAACTTGAATTTTCACATTAGATAGAATGTTTAAAGTATGGCGACGCTCTACCGCTCCAACAACATGTGATAGAACATTCAATAGACTTTCTTTGGCGATTTTCAAACGCACGGTTCATTCCTCTAACAACTGAAGATTAATAATAAATAAATTTTTTAGTCATCTACTATGCGGTAGAAAATACCGCATTGCAAGAACATAATTTGAACAGTTTTAATCAACTTTGCAACAAGCGTTGCAAGTTTTTGTAGTCTTCATTAAAGATCGGATCTTCTTCACGTAAGTTCTGCACTTTTTCGCATGCATGCATAACAGTACTGTGATCTCGACCACCAAAAGCCATCCCAATTTCTGGGAAGCTATCACCTGTTAGTTCACGTGCCAATCCCATTGCCAATTGGCGTGGTCTTGCATAAATACGTGTACGTTTTGGGCCAACCATTTCTTTTAACGGAATTCTAAAATACTCACTCACCACACGCTGAATATTTTCAGTACTAATGGTTCGTGCACGAATAGCCAACACATCTTTTAAAGACTCACGTACAACTTCTAAATCAATTGGCGTGCCTTTAAAACGAGAAATCGCAACCACTTTATTTAAAGCGCCTTCAAGTTCACGAACATTTGCAACAACTTGTTGAGCAATAAACAACGCACAATTTCGTGGCAAATCAACATCGTTACTTTCAGCTTTCTTTAACAAAATTTCAATACGTGTTTCTATATCAGGAGGCTCAACACCTACTGATAATCCCCAAGAGAAACGTGAAACTAAACGTGGATCTAATTCTGTTAATTCTTTTGGATAACGATCTGAAGTCAAAATAATTTGTTTAGATTCATCTAACAAAGCATTAAACGTATAAAAAAACTCAACCAGACTTGCTTCTTTACCCGCTAGTAAATGAATATCATCTACCAACAATAAATCTAAAGAACGACAGTTCTTTTTAAACTCTTCTACTTTTCCTTGTTGTAATGACTTTACGAAATCTTGAACAAAGCTTTCAGCGGTCATATACATCACACGTGCATTCGGTTTTGCTTGTAACAAAGCATTCCCTACCGCTTGCATTAAGTGTGTTTTACCTAACCCTGTAGGACCATATAAAAATAAAGGGTTATGTTGAGATGCACCAGGTTGAGTTAAAACCTTACGACATGTTTCCGCTGCCATTTGGTTAGAACGACCTTCCACAAATAAAGAAAATGTAAATAAAGGATTAAGTAACCTTTTACGGTTGTTCTTATGACTTAACTCTTCTTTTTCTTTTTTAGGTTTAACTATCGGTGTAGTTTCCAAAGCAGCTGTTGTTGTTGCAGGTTGCTCACTTGCCGATAAAATTGCACCTGGTCGCGAATCAACTAAAATTTCAACTTTACAGACCCGTCCTTCAGACAATTGTTCAGCCAAAATAGAAATCAATTCTAAATGATGTTCTTGAATATAACGTGTCCAATACGGATTCGGTGCGTATAAACGTAATGTATCGTTTAGTTCTTCCGCAATTAAAGGACGAATCCACATTGTAAAGACATTACCCGATAACTCTTGTCTTAAACGAGTTAAGCAGTCTGTCCAAAGCATGCGAACCCCCTGTTCGTTACATAATATGATGTATTAAAAATATTCAAGACCGCAAAAGCGGGTCGCCATGATAACGAAGTTATCCACATCTGTCATGGCAAATTAAAGTAATTTTGTATAAAAAAAAGCAAAACAAGCTAAAAAATTAAATTCAATCGCCTGTGGATAAATTAATTAACAACCTGTGGATAAAATATATCATAAACTTATCCACAAAGTATTCTTTTTATTAAAACATGTATATCCACAATCTAAGTTACTATTAAAAAAAGAAATAAAGTTGATTTCCACAGAAATAATCAGCGCTAATAATAATAAATTTAAATTTATAAATTTGAATTTATTAATATGAAGGCTATTTTTTGTGGGTAATTTTAAATTTAAATAAATTCAAAAAATATGGTTGTATAAATTCATTTAGAAATCATCTATTGTGGATAAAGCTGAAGATAAAGGTGTTGATATTACTATTACTCTAGATATATCAGTATCTTGCATTGTGAGTTGATTTTTCAGACTAAATTTTTTTATTTAAAGTCTTACAATAAAAAAAGGCATCATTTTTGTTACAAATCGCGTTTTTCATTGACAGCTCAAGCAATGAGCACTAAAATCGCGAACCTTCATAGCAAGATCATATTTGGAGTTTCAATATGAAACGTACATTCCAACCATCTGAATTAAAGCGTAAGCGCGTTCATGGTTTCCGTGCTCGTATGGCTACAAAAGCTGGTCGTCAAGTATTAGCTCGCCGTCGTGCAAAAGGTCGTCATAGCTTAACTGTTTAATCAGTTAAGGTATTATACCTTGGGTGTTATAACAAAACTTTATAGCTTCAGTACAGAGGTTCGATTACGCTGTGCTGCTGATTATAAAGGTGTGTTTGATGGTGCGCTTTTTAAAGTGCATCAGCCCCATTTCTTATTTTTAGCAAAACGTTCCGAATTGCCTAATAGCCGTTTGGGTATTGTCGTTGCTAAAAAGAAAGTGCGTCGTGCACATGAAAGAAATAGAGTAAAACGTCTTGCTCGCGAAAGTTTTCGCCTGCATCAACAGCAATTAGATGATTTAGATATTGTTGTTATGCCTAAAATAGGTATTGATACAATTTCGAACGCTGAATTGCATCAGCAATTACAAAGTGCTTGGCAAAAATTGCAACGCCTTGCCAAAAAGCATTCAAAAATAGTTCCATCCCCACAAAAGTAGAGATGGCCAATGGTTCGTTTACTGCATTGGTTTATACGTTTCTATCAGATTGCGCTTAGTCCTTTATTAGGACCTCGCTGTCGTTATATTCCCACTTGTTCTCAATATTCATTGGAAGCAGTCCATACACATGGTGCTGTGCGTGGTGTGTGGCTGGCGACTAGACGTATTTGTCGTTGTCATCCGTGGGGAGGATCGGGTTATGACCCAGTCCCTCCAAAGGTAATTCGTTTTATTTCATTTCAGCAAATAGATTCTCAAACGCTTCACGTTGTTGTACCCTTTCGTGATCGTTTAATGAACCAAAATCACTCTAACCACTTGGGGTAATTGATATGCAACAATGGGCCAGGATTGCCATTCTAGGAGCTATGTTTGTTGTCGCATATTTGCTCATTTTGGCTTGGCAAAAAGATTATGGACACGTGGAACCTAAAGTACAGCAAGAAGCTGTTGCAGTTTCAAAAGATGTGTCTGCTGATTTGCCAAATGGTCAAACGGCTACAGCAACAACTGATATGCCGCAAGCAAATATTGCAACTCAGCAACAAACTTCGGATGCTATAGCACCTGTAAGTCAACAACTTATTTCAGTAAAAACTGACCTTTATCATCTTTGGATTAATCCTAAAGGTGGTGATATTGTTCGTGTTGAATTACTCAACCATGACAAAAATAAAGACAGTGATGAACCATTCGTTATGCTCGAAAGCGATGCAAAACGTACTTATGTCGCGCAATCTGGCTTAATTGGTCTTAATGGTCCAGATAGCAGCCGTAATGGTCGTCCTGTATATGAGTTTGAAAAAGCTTCATATAATTTAGCTGATGCTAAAGAAATAAAAGATAAAGATGGAAAAATAGTTAAAGTTTTAACTATTCCAATGGTATATAAAACAGCTGATGGTGTTGAAATCATCAAGACTTTCACATTTAAGGAAGGTGATTACCCAGTTGTTGTTAACCATAAAGTAATTAACCGCAGTGCAGCTCCTTGGCAAGGTCAAATGTTTGGCCAACTTAAACGTGATAACTCAGAAGATCCAGGCAAGTCTGACCAAGGTATTTTTACTTTAGGTACATTCTTGGGCGGTGCTTGGGGTACACCTGAAGAGCATTACAATAAACTTAAATTCGCTAATTTTAACGAAGAAAAGTTAAGTGTTGAGGCTAAAGATGCATGGGTTGCAATGGTTCAACATTATTTTGTAAGTGCTTGGATTCCTGGTGATATCAAGTTAACGCAAAATGATGGTCAAGCATATACAGCAAAATTAGAATCTCGTAAGTCTGCTGATGATATGAATATCATTGGTTTTACTTCACCAACAATTACTGTTCCTAAGGGTACAGTGGCTGAAGTTGATGCGACATTCTATGCTGGCCCTAAAATTCAATCTGAATTAAAAGACTTAGCTGTTGGGTTAAATCAAACCGTTGATTATGGTTGGTTATGGCCAATTGCTAAACTTTTATTCTTAGGTTTGCAATTCTTCCACGGTATTGTTGGAAACTGGGGTTGGTCAATTATTCTATTGACGATTCTTGTTAAGCTTATTCTTTGGCCTTTATCGTCTAAGAGCTACCGCTCTATGGCGAAAATGCGTGTGATTGCACCAGAAATGCAACGCATGAAAGAAGAGTTTGGTGAAGACCGCATGCGTTTCTCTCAAGAAATGATGGCGCTTTACAAACGTGAACAAGTGAACCCACTTTCAGGTTGTTTACCATTATTACTTCAAATGCCAATCTTCCTTGCGTTGTATTGGGTGTTGATGGAATCTGTTGAACTACGCCATGCACCTTGGATTCTTTGGATTCAAGATTTATCAGCAATGGATCCGTATTTCATTCTCCCATTGTTAATGGGCGTAACGATGTTCATTCAGCAAAGTTTAAATCCTCAGCCTGCAGATCCTATGCAAGCGAAAGTATTTAAATTTATGCCAATTATTTTCACTGTATTCATGTTGTTCTTCCCAGCAGGTCTTGTACTTTACTGGATCTGTAACAACAGTATTACGATTTTACAGCAAGGTTTAATCAACAAATCTGTTGAAAAAGACCGTGTAAAACGTGAAGAAGCGAACGAAGCAAAGTAAGACTTGCTGAATAGCTGAATAAATCCGCTTAAGATGGTAATCTTAGGCGGATTTTTATTTGTCTGTTGTTTTCGATTTTTAGGTGAATTTTATGCAAAACCGAACCACTATTGCTGCAATTGCCACACCACCAGGTCGTGGTGGTGTCGGTGTGATTCGCCTATCTGGTCCTCAGGCTTATGCCATTGCAGAAGCTTTAACACAAAAAGAATTACCAAAAGCACGTTATGCAGGATTCCGTCAGTTTTATGATGCGAATAATGAAGTGATGGATGAAGGCTTAGCAATATGCTTTCCAAATCCAAACTCTTTTACAGGTGAAGATGTTGTTGAGTTGCAAGGACATGGTGGTCCTGTCATTCAAAATGCCCTACTTGCACGTTTATTTGAATTAGGTGCAATTGCAGCTAAAGCTGGTGAGTTTTCAATGCGTGCTTTTGAAAATGGTAAGCTTGATTTGGTACAAGCAGAAGCGATTGCTGACTTGATTGATGCAACTTCACAGGCTGCAGCACGCTCTGCTGTACGTTCGTTACAAGGTGCATTTTCAACAAAAGTAAATACAGTATTGGAGCAGCTAATCCATTTACGTTTACACGTTGAAGCTGCCATTGATTTTCCTGAAGAAGAAATTGATTTCTTGGCAGATGGTAAAATTTTAAATCTGTTAGATGGTGTGGCAAATTCAGTTACGGCTGTACAGCAATCTGCACGTCAAGGTCAGTTATTACGTGAAGGTTTGCAAGTTGTTATTGCAGGCAAGCCAAATGCGGGTAAATCCTCATTACTGAACTCGCTTGCAGGTATTGAACGTGCAATTGTGACGGATATTGCGGGTACAACACGCGATGTTCTACACGAGAAAATTACGCTAAATGGTTTACCAATTACGCTTACAGATACAGCTGGTTTACGTGAAACTGGCGATATTGTTGAAAAAGAAGGGATCCGTCGTGCGATTAAAGAAATTGAACAAGCTGATTTGTTATTGCTTGTTTATGACTTAAGCCAAGGTGATAACCCGCTTGAACTTGCTCAAGAGTATTTTGCGGATCATATTGAGCCAAAACGCTTAATGTTGATTGGTAATAAGTGTGATTTAACTGGAAAAACTGCTGAAATTTCGGATTTTCAGAGTTTCCGCCATATAACGGTCTCAGCAAAAGAAGAAACTGGTGTTCAATCGCTCATAGATGCGATTACAGCGCATGCAGGCTTCCAACCAGAAGAAGATACCTTTATTGCTCGAACTCGTCATTTAGACGCAATGAAGCGTACTCAGGAATATCTTGCTGAAGCACGTGAGCAACTTGTTGTTTATAACGCAGGTGAGTTGGTTGCTGAGTCACTTCGATTAGCTCAAAATTCATTAGGCGAAATTACTGGTGATTTTAGTGCAGATGATTTACTTGGAAAAATTTTCGGATCATTTTGTATTGGGAAATAATTTCATTGAATAATAAAAAGAAGCCCTCAGTTGAGGGCTTCTTTTTATTTTAAAAGCTCATCTATAAGCTCATTGACCTTCGTTTCAGTAGATCGCCATTTATTTAATGCTAATCCACCTTTACCCTTTAAATGAAATTTTGCTTCAGAAACTTGTTGGTTATCTTGATATAACGTAAATTGAGCGAAACTTAAATAAGTCACTACATCCCAAGTACGTAAAGCTGTATATGTCATGGTTGTATCACACAAGACAGGTTTAGAATTTTCAGGATAAACATTAGCTTGAATATTGTATCTTTTAAAACTTTTAATCATGGCATCTTCAAAGCCATTCACAATGACTTTTGGATTCTGAATAATACAAATCTTTTGAAGGTTTTTAGGTTGAAACCCATTTGTATTTTTTACCTGAATTGAAGTGCATGCACTTAAAGAAATACAAGTAAGTCCTAAAATTCCAAGTTGTTTTATCATTATTTCCCCCATTTAAAATTAAAAAATGTATCTTAATGAAAAATGAAGAAATTGTGGGTAATTTAAGTAGTTTTAATTTTTCTTTGCCAAGCTAATAAGCTAAAACATAACAAACCTATTACGATACAAAAACCTAAAATACCAACCACTAAACCAAAAAGATCCGACAAATAACCTGTACCAATAATTGGTAAAATGGTGCCCCAATACCCAATAAACAGATAAGTTGAAATAACCCCCGCACGATTTTCACTATGCGTCATGGTATGTACTAAACCAAAAGCACCAAGTAAGCCGAAACCATGCCCAACACCAACTAAAATATCACTTACAAAGAATAAAAAGCTGAGATGCTGAGTCATACAAAGTGCGAGAAGCACATAACTTAAAATAAGAATACTTAACCCTAGTTTTAATGATTTTTCAGGTTTTAAACCTTTCGCAAAAAATTGTACACATGCCGAAACCAAAAGAATACTCGCAATAGCTGTCCCACTGACGAATGGGCCATGCCAAGGAATTGCTTCTTTGACAAAAGATGGTGCGAGTGATGCAAATAGGCTAAATGATGCAAAAGCGCAAAAAGCGGTAAGACCTGCGATATAAAAAGATGATTTATATTTTTTTTCAGGTGTTTCTAAATGAGGTGCAATAGAAAAAGTCTGTTTTTTGAAATGAGGGACTTTAATAAAAAATAAGCCAATTAAACACAAAATTGCAAAAATAATGACAGGAATATAGGGTGTAAATAATGGAAACTGTGAAAATTGGGCAATCACTCCACCAATAAAAGGCCCTAAACTAAAGCCAATAACGGTAATTACAGAACTTAGCTGAGCTGCTTGTTGTTTATGACTTTCAGGAATAGTGTAAATTAAGCCTAGCATGGCAGATGTACTAATTAGCCCAGATGCAATACCAATAATAAAACGCCCCAAAGACAACCATAATGCACTCGGTGCAACACTAGATAATGCTAATCCTAAAATAATGAGTAATAGACCGACTTGTAAGGTTCTTAAAAAGCCAAAACTATTGCTAGCACGCCCTAAAAACAACAATGTAGCCAAGCATCCAAACATATAGGCAACAAAAATATAAGTAATATGACTAGGAAGTAAATGCCATAACTCTTGATAAATTGGATAAAGCGGGCTTGCTAAAGCTGTACCAATTGTGCCGATACAAAGGGCAAGGCTAACCATTAAAAATGGTCTCCATTGTGATTGAGTCATATTTAAAATCGCGTGTACCGAATGCTTTAAATAAAACATGAGGTAAAAAAGAAGAGATGTTTAATTTAAAAACAAAAATATTAAGAGATCAAAATAAATTTTAAAAAATTAACCATACCGTTTTAATAATTTAAAAAACTCTTCAAGCTCCTCTTCATTCACATGTTCAGCATCATGTAATACATGATGACGTAAATGCATTTCAGTAAGCTCATTCATTAAACCATTGACAGCACCACGAATAGCAGCAACTTGCTGAAGAACTTCAATGCAGCTTGATTCAGGTTGAATCATTGATTGCTCTACTGCATTTAATTGACCTTGTAAGCGCTTAACGCGATTCAAAATTTTCTTATCTTGATGTACATGGCTCACACAAATTCTCCAAATGGGAATATACTGTAGGGGAGTATATTAATTTCTAATGATTATGCAAAATTTAAAGTCATCTCGAATTCATTCTCATCAGTTTGATGAGGGAAATCCGCTTGCTCAAAAACGCATTTTGATTGCTACTATTCTAACGGCAGTCATGATGATCTTAGAAGTATTTGGAGGTTGGTTTTTTAACTCCATGGCATTGTTAGCCGATGGATGGCATATGAGTTCGCATATGCTTGCACTTGGTTTGGCTTATTTTGCATATCGTGCTGCACGTCATTATGCAAATGACAAACGCTTTTGTTTTGGTACATGGAAAATTGAAATTTTAGCCGGATATAGCAGCGCAATTTTATTGTTAGTTGTTGCTGTTTTTATGGCAGTTCAATCATGTATTCGGTTAATGAATCCTGTTGAAATTCACTATAACGAAGCAATTCCGATTGCGATTTTAGGTTTAGTTATTAACCTAATTTGTGCTTGGTTACTTCATGATGGAGAACATCATCACTCGCATGATCACGGACATTCACACCATCCTCACAATCATTCTCACGACCATGATCATCACCATCATGACTTAAATCAAAAAGCTGCATTTTTACATGTGGTGGCAGATGCTGTGACTTCTGTATTGGCTATTATAGCCTTGTGTGCTGGTAAATATATGGGATGGGATTTTCTAGATGCAGTGCTAGGAATAATTGGGGCAATTTTAATTGCAAAATGGGCTTTGGGTTTAATGTCTGAAACAGGAAAAACTTTGCTTGATGCTGAAATGAATGAGCCAGTTGTTGAAGAAATTCGAGTTGTTATTCAAGAGCTTCCTTATGTTGTAAATATTACAGATTTACACGTATGGAAAGTAGGTAATGGAAAATATGCATGTATCTTGGCATTAGAAAGTAGTGCTCAATTTGATGCAGATTATATTCGAAAGGCACTTTCAATTCATGATGAAATTGTTCATATTTCTGTCGAAATCAACCCAAAATAATTTGTTCCACGTGGAACAAATTGGTTAATTTTTGAGTTAATAAAAATCAACACAAGCGGAAAGATTACACGTTACACTTGTAAAGGTTTTAAAAGAGAACTGAAATAAATGAAAAAATATATGATGTTGGCAACGGCCCTTTTGTCGACCATAACATTTGCAGATATTAATACGGTAAAAACGAATCTCGCAAAAAATTCACCAGATGTGAATATTCAGAATATTCAAACAACAGAAATGAAAGGAATTTATAGCGGTTCTTTAAATGGGCAAGTTGTATATTTAAACGATGATGCTCAGCATATTGTTGCAGGCTCTATGGTGCGTTTAAAAGATAAGCAAAATTTAACTAAAAGTTTATTGGTTCAACAAAACTCTTTGGACTGGAAAAAGCTTCCGTTAAATGATGCTATTAAAATTGTAAAAGGTAATGGTAAACGTCAAATTGCGGTATTTACAGATCCAAACTGCCCTTATTGTAAGCAATTAGAAGCTGAGTTTAAAAAGTTAAATAATGTGACTATTCATATTTTTGTTTTAGCATTTAAACCACAATCGGTTGCACCATCTAAGAAAATTTTCTGTGAAAAAAATCCTGCACAAGCTTGGGATGATTTAATTGGTAAAGGGTATGAACCAACAAATCAAAAGACATGTGAAAACCCTGTTGAACGTAACCTTTCATTGGCACGTACTTTAGGAATTAATGGCACACCAACTATTGTTTTTGAAAATGGATTTAAAGTTTCAGGTGCCTACCCTGCAGAACAAATTGAACAAATATTTAAAGAATTTGGTTTGTAAGCGAAAGTTTTAAGCTGAAAAAAGCACCTGTAAAAGGTGCTTTTTTTATTTGAATAATTAAGATTTTTTAGCAACAAAATTATAAATAAATAGAATAATAATTGCACCAATCACAGATGCTATAAATCCTGCACTTGAACCTTCAGCATATAAACCTAAGAAGCGTCCGCCATAAGTTGCAAGTAATGAACCAGCAATCCCTAGTGCAGCTGTAACAAAAAAACCTGCTTTATCTTTACCAGGATGAATAGCACGTGCAATTAAACCTGCAAAAAAACCAACAACAATTGCAACAATAAGTGACCACATCGTAAATCTCCTTGTTATTTATCTTTGTATTATAAAAACGTATAGATATATCATTAAATAAAAATCTTAAAGAAAAAAGAAAGTTAAGGAAAAGTGTTGTTGTTTTTTTGTTCACTACAATTTAAAAATAAAAAAAGTGGCTTACGCCACTTTTAAAAAAATTACTTAAAGACCAATTTCACCAATAAATGGAAGATGGCGATATTTTTGATCGTAATCTAAGCCATAACCAACAATAAATTTGTCTTCGACTTCAAAGCCTAAAAATTTAACTTCTAAATCAATTTCACGGCGTGAAGGTTTGCTAACTAAGGTGCAAAGCTCAATTGAATTAGGCTGACGGGTGCTTAAAATTTCTAAAACTTTGCTTAATGTATTACCAGAATCGATAATATCTTCAACAACAAGAACGTCTTTACCACGAATTTCGCCGTCTAAATCTTTCAAAATTTTAACGTCTTTTGAAGATACAGTTCCACCGCCATAACTTGATACCGTCATAAAATCTAGTTCATGTGGTTTCGTTATTGCGCGGCATAAATCTGACATGAAAATTACAGAGCCACGTAATAAACCTACAAGTACTAATTCTTTGTCACTGTTTGCGTAGTGTGCATCAATAATTGCACCAAGCTCTTTAACTTTAGCTTGGATTTCTTCTGTGGAAATCATTACGCTCATTTGAACGGTCATGGGTAGATACCTAAAGATAAAAAATAAAAAAATAAAAAAGGTGTTGACCAGCAACACCTCATATTATCTTAATTTTAATACATCTGTAATTGAGATGCATCCCTTTTGCCTGTTTAGAATGTAATCATTGTTTTTCAAATTGTGAAATATTCATCAAATGAAATAGAACAATTAGTAAATTTCATTCAATAGACAAAAGATGAAAGATATTCATTATTCAGCGTTATTTTTGCGATAAGCCAATTGACCAAAGATATAAGTGCTGTGAATGTTACGATCATCACCCATAGTCATCAGTGCAAAGAAAGCATCATCAATACCTTTAGCACGTTCTTGACGTAAGGCTTGAATGGCTGTTGGTTTTAAATCTAAAACAACAAAGTCGGCTTCTTTTCCAATGTTAAAGTTACCTAACTTTTCATCTAAATCTAAAGCTTTTGCACCACCAATTGTTGCATGATAAAGCGCTTCAAATGCAGATAGTTTATCGCCTTGTAGTTGTTGAACTTTGTAAGCTTCATTCAGCGTTTGTAATTGGTTAAATGAAGTCCCTGCCCCTACATCTGTCCCTAAGCCTACTTTTACTTGTTTTTCCCATGTCTTTTTCAAAGGAAATAAACCACTTCCTAAGAACAAGTTTGATGTTGGGCAAAATGCAATTGCAGAGTCGGTTTTATGCATGCAGTCCCATTCTTCATCTTCCAAATGTACGCAGTGTGCAAATACAGAACGTGAACCTGTTAAACCATAATGATGATAAACATCTAAGTAGCCTTTTTGCTCGGGGAATAAGTCTTTTACCCATGCAATTTCATTTTTGTTTTCGCTTAAATGCGTATGGACATAAACATCAGGGAATTCTGCTTTAAGTCTGCCTGCTGCAGTGAGTTGCTCTGGTGTAGATGTAGGTGCAAAACGTGGAGTAATCGCATATAAATTACGACCTTTGCCATGCCATTTTTCAATAAGTTCTTTAGAGTCTGTGTATGCGTTTTCTGCGGTATCACAAAGTGCTTCAGGAGCATGACGATCCATCATCACTTTACCTGCAATTAAACGCATTTGGTGTTGTTCTGCAACTTCAAATAAAGCATCTACAGATTGAGGATGAACCGTGCAAAAAACCAGTGCCGTTGTTGTGCCATTTTTTAGAAGTTCATTTACAAAGAATTTTGCAATTTTGTCTGCATAAGCTTTGTCTTCAAACTGAATTTCTGTGGGGAATGTATAGGTATTTAGCCATTCTAAAAGCTGTTCGCCATAGGCCCCAATCATTTCTGTTTGTGGAAAATGAATGTGCGTGTCGATAAAACCTGGAACAATTAATTGATCAGGATAATGCTGAACCTTTGTATCTGATTTAAGTTGAGATTGCCCTTCTTCCCAAGTACCAAACCATGAAATTTTTCCTTCATGGCTAATGAGTAAGCCATCTTCAATATATCGAACAGCTTGGTCGATATCGGATGCTTTTGAAACTGTATTTTGAATATCGAGAAAACGACCACGAATGGCTGTAGAAGATAAAATTGAAGACATGGGAAACCTATGGTTGTACTTTTTTCGATTGATTGTAACTTAAAAAATAAACTCTTCCATGATTCATCACATAATCTTTACCAATTTAGATATTAGGATCATCATTTAAAAATTATAGTAGGTATTAAAATGGCCAAAGTTAAAATCTGCTGCATTAAAAAAGCCCTCCAAAAAGGAAGGCTTTTATGAAACATCTTCAATTTTATAAAGTGGTTTCGTTATGCTTTTTACTATGACGAATAGACAATACTGCGGTTATAGCAAGCGTAATAATAATAAAACCAAGTGAAATCCAAATTGGCATGTGGAAGACATCTAGCATTAACATTTTGAAGCCAATGAACACTAAAATAAGTCCTAAGCCGTACGGTAAATAATGCATTTTAGATGCCGCGCCAGACAACAAGAAGAACATTGCACGTAAGCCTAAAATTGCCATTAAGTTTGCAGTTAATACAATGAACGGGTCGGTTGTTACTGCAAAAATAGCAGGAATAGAGTCGACTGCGAAAATAACGTCAGATGCTTCTACTAAAATTAACACTAAAAAAAGTGGTGTTGCCCAAAGCATACCATTTTGGCGAACAAAGAACTTATCACCTTCAAGTTTTGGCGTAATACGCATGTGCTTACGTAGCCATTTTAGAATTGCCATATCTTCAATATTCGGGTCATCATCTTGACCTTTTAAGAACTTGAAGCCTGTATAAACTAAGAACGCACCGAAGATGTAGAGAATCCAAGAGAATTCCTGAACAAACCAAGCACCAATAAAAATAAAGATAGTACGTAGAACAATTGCACCTAATACGCCGTATAACAGTAATTTACGTTGTAATGCAGGTGGAATAGCAAATGCTGCGAAAATCATGAGCCAAACGAAGACGTTATCAATTGCGAGTGATTTTTCAAGTAAGTAACCTGCAAAGTATTCCATAACTTTGGTGTTAGCGACTGCAGCACCTGCGGTTTGTTCTAGATATAACCACAAGCCGCCACCAAATAAAGTCGCGACTGTAACCCAAGCAATACTCCAGTATGCTGCGGTTTTAACTTTAACTTCTTGACCTTGTTTTTGTTTAAAACCTAAAAAGTCGATGATAAGCATGACGGTAACGATACCGAAAAATGCTAAATACAGCCATAAAGTGCCGATTGTTTCCATGGGGGAATTCTCCACATCTAACAACCAGCCATAAAAAAACCTTGACCAGTCGCCAGATGAAATAAAACATCTGTAACAACATGATCAAGGTCTTGCCTACATCTTTATATTTAAAAAAGATGCTCAGATACCGACTTTTTGCAAAGTGTAATGACGATATTCTGACACGTTAAATATTCAAAAAGAGTGTTTAACGCTTGGAGGAGGCTACTCCCCTTGTTCAACTAAATTTTGTTTTGGATTAAATCCAAATATGCGCAGAGCATGACAGATTTTTAATCAATCTGCAAATGCTCACGTATTAAAACAGTTAAATTTTATTTGGTATAAAGTCTGCACGGCGTACTAAAACTAATGTGACTAATGTTCCTAAAACCGCAAGAATACCGCCAATAATACCAATATAACTGAGTCCTAAATGAGTACTAACTAGACCACCTAATAATGCACCACCACCAATACCAACATTGTATAAGCCTGAGTAAATTGCCATAGCAACATCGGTTGCATCGGAAGCTAAATTAAGAGTCTTTGCCTGAAGTGCAAGACTAAATCCAATAATGCCCATGCCCCAAAATAAACAAACAGCGCTTAAACTTAGAAAGCCTGTCGATAATGGCAATAGAAGAAGCATTGAAATGGCTAAACAAAATGTACTTAATGGAATTGCAAGTTTTGGATAGCGAGCACCAAATTTGCCAAATAAGAAAGAACCAAAAAAGCCTGCACCACCAAAAATAAGCAACAATGTTGTGGTTTGTGCAGAACTGAATTGAGCAATATTAAGTGAAAAAGGTTCGATATAACTATAAGCGGTAAATTGCGCCGTAATAATAATAATAGTTAATGCAAAAACCATCATCAGGCTTGGACGTTTTACAAAACTAGATAAACTTTTGATTGAGCCTGAATTGACACTTGGCAGTAAAGGCAAGGTTTTCGCCAATGTAATACAAACAATGGTGGCACAAATGGCAATAAGCCCAAAAGTATTTCTCCATCCGTATGTTTCACCAATCATACGACCAAATGGAATACCTAAAACCATGGCTAAGGCTGTACCTGTAGCAAGTAAGCCCAATGCTTGAAACTCTTTGCCTTTAGGTGCTACACGTACCGCTAAAGATGCAGTAATTGCCCAAAATAATGCATGTGAAAATGCAATACCAATACGGCTAATGAGTAGAACCGTAAAGCTCCATGCAAAATAAGATAAAATATGGCTCACAATAAATACAACGAATAAAGCGGTCAGTAAAAATCGTCTTTCGATATTTTTTGTCAGCAACATAATAGGTAAGGAAATAGGTGCAACAACCCATGCATAAAGCGTAATCATTATGCCAACGTCTGTTGCAGGCATTCCAAAACTATTACCAATATCACTTAAGAGAGCAATAGGCACAAATTCTGTTGTATTAAATATAAAAGCAGCGAAAGCAAGTGTAATCACACAAATCCATTGTTTGGTTGTTGATTCTGCTTCTACGGGGGATGTTTTCATAAAAAAATTGCAAAGAGTATTTGTGTGAATTGTAGGCTTAATTTAGTGTGAAGTTAAGTTATGTGTTTTATTTCTCATGATAGATTTGGTATGTGACTTAATGATATTTAAAGTAATAAAAATTAACAGTACATAAAAAATAAACATGGCATTTTAAAAATTAAGAATAATTTGAAGGATAAAAAAGTGTTAGAAATTAAACATCAAGAAAATGGTTCTAAGGGTGAGTTTTATATTGGTGAAGAAGGTCATCATTTGGCTGAAATGACGTATTCTTGGGCAGGTGATGATAAGTTTATTATTGATCATACCCATGTGGAAGATAAATTACGTGGACAAAATGTGGGTGTGCTTTTGGTGAGTCGTGCTGTGGAATATGCACGGAATAAGGGGGTGAAAATTTTACCTTTATGCCCTTTTGCAAAATCTGTTTTTAATAAAGATTCTTCTATTCGTGACGTTCTATTCGGTTAACATATTCACAGCTACTATTTAATTAGAAATTTATAGAGATCTGCCATGCAATTTCAACATATAGACGATGGTCAATTGGGTGAGTTTTTTGCGGTTGATGATACTGGGGAAAGAATTGCTGAAATTACTTATGTTTGGAGCAGTACACATACAATTATTGCAAATCATACATGGGTAGATGATTCTTTGCGTGGACAAGGTGTTGCGCGTCAATTGCTTGATGTTTTGGTTGAGTTTGCACGTGAAAAAAACCTTAAAATTTTACCTACTTGTTCTTATGTTGAAGTGATGTTTAGACGAGATAAAAGTTTGGCTGATGTGAAGGTTTAATTCTTAAAACATTACTTTTGAACGATCTAAAATAGAAAAAAGCCCGCATTCGCGGGCTTTTAATTAGCGAATAATTTTTTCTAATTCAGAATCTGGAATACCAAGTTTTCTATAATGAGCACGTGCTTGTTCTAGCTTGGTAAATACATCTTCATAACCTTCAGCTTTACCATATGGGTCTACATAAATATAACCACCATAAACGGTAAATAACGTAATCATTTCTTCTACATCTTCAGGAACATAAAGTGTGTGTGCTTCACCTGGTGGTTCAAAAGCAAAAGAGTTTTCTTCAGCAACCCAATCATGTTCTAAGTAATGCCAGCGACCTTTGAGTACAAAAGCATGAACAGGACCATTATGACGATGACGCGATAAAATTCCGCTCTTTTTTACTCGTAATAAATTAATGAAATATCCACCACTTACACTAAGAAGTAATGGTTTAAAACTTACACAACCATTTTCTGAACTTGGAACCCAAAGATCATCATCTTTAAGCATTTCACTGAGTACTTCTTGAGTCACAATTTCTTGTGGCATGTAAGGGACTTGTGGTAGTTGATATGGCATATCTTCTGCATATTGTTCTATTGCTTTATTTTGAACATTCATTGCTAAAAATCCTTATTGTGCTGCAATTTGTGAGTTCATAGTAGCAAAGAAAAAATACTTGATTACCCTATTTGGATTCACAATATCTATGAATATATGGCAAAGATATAGACTATAAATAACTTGTATAAGTTCTTAATAATACGGTAAAAGTATCTTAAAAATGGAGTCGGTATTATGGATAATTATAGACAAATGCTCGCATTTATTTGGGCATATGAGCATGGAAGTTTATCGGCTGCTGCACGTGTACACGACATGACTCCATCTGCTATGAGCAAAATGATCAGTCGTTTAGAGAGTCGTTTAAAAGTGAGATTAATTCAGAGAGGAACTCGTCAATTAACGCTAACTGAAGAAGGACAATTATATTTAGAAAGTGCACGTAAGGTTGTATCAGCTATGGCAGAAGCCGATGCTTTAGCAGAAAACTTTCCAGAACAAGTCAGTGGTATATTAAGAATAAAAACGATGCCGACCTTTGCACGGCATCAAATTTTACCGTGGCTACCTGAGTTTATTGAAAAATTTCCTAACTTACAGATCGACATTAAAATTGAATCTAGATATGTCGATGAGTTTGAAAAAGGAATAGATCTTGCAATTTATGGAGGAAAGCTTCCCGATTCTTCTCGGGTTACGTCGCGTTTAGGTGCAAGTGAATGGGTGACCTGTGCATCACCTGAATATTTAGCTAAATATGGTATACCGAAAGAACCAAAAGATTTGTTAGATCATCGGTGTTTTCACTTTAGCTATTTTAATGATTGGAACTTGTGGGAATATGAAAATAAAGGTGAGCGTTTTAGCTTACCTATAAAACCCTTGGCTTCATTTTCACAAGGGGATTTTTTACGAGATTTGGCTTTGGATGGACAAGGCATTGTTCGATTGGCCGATTATAATGTGTCTAAAGATATACAAAATGGCAAACTTGTTCCACTTTTAAGAGATTATCGAATTCATGATTTAGAGCCTATTTATTTAATTTATCCAAATCGTAAATTTCTTAGTCCCCGTATTAAAACTTTTATGAATTTTTGGACTGAAAAGGTTCAATTAAATCCTTGGAATATTAAATAAAAAAACTCCCCATTTAGGGGAGTTTTTTAATGGAGTATTACTTGATTTGGTCTAATGGAATGCCTGTGTTGTCTTTCCATCGAATAACAACAAAAAATGCGACTATACAAATAATGATGAGATAAGCACTAAACATCCAGCCACGATCTGTCGAATATAACCATGTGTTGATGTAAGATGCTGTACCGCCAAACAATGCAATAGCAAGAGACATAAAGAATCCCAACATTTTAGTACGATATTTAGTTGGTATTTGTTCTGACATCGTTGCTGCTTTACATGACATTAAGAAACCAATAAGTATTAAACCAATAGTTTGGGCAACAAATAAAGTCCATGGTTCATTGCTAATAATATTCCATAGAGGGAACATCACTAAAGCACAGCCCACATAAGTGATTAATGTTGTTTTTTTACGCCCTATATAGTCTGAAAGTAAGCCTTGGAATGGTAAACAAACAATATAAATGACCTGTGCACAGCAACTGACGAAAAAGGCCGATTTAGGGTCCATTCCTTGATAGGTAATTGCATAAATAGATACACATACAACCCATGTATAGAAAGTAATAGTTGAACCCGCTTCATATAAGAAAAGCCTAAAGCCTGTACGTAGGAATTTACCAGTACTCCAATTGATATCATCAGATTGAGCATCAGATTCAACATGGCTTTCAACCATATTACGTCTTAAGTAAATTGCAAAAAATGCAAGTAGCCCACCCATTACAAATGGAATTCGCCATGCCCATTCAAATACTTCTTCTGAAGTAAAGAAGACATTCAATGCTGCAAAAGATAAGGTTGCGAGTAATGTTCCAGCACCGTTTGCTACATATGAACTACTTGCCCATAAACCACGGCGGTTGTTTGGTGCAATTTCTGCAATATAGGCAAAGGATGTCGCCATTTCACCGCCATGAGCAAACCCTTGAATTAAGCGTGCGATGAGCAACATTAATGATGCCCAATATCCAATATTTGAGAAATTGGGTATGAGCGCGATCATAAAGCTAGCTATTGCCATAAGTACCATGGTCGTAAGCATAATATTCTTACGACCAAATTTATTTGCTAATGGTCCAAAAACAAATCCACCTAATGGCCTTGAAATAAAACCTACAGCAAAAACAGCTAAGGTATTTAATAGCGCAGAGGTAGGATCAGTTTTATCAAACAATGCTGTGGCAATGTAGACTGACGCAACTGCATAAATAGTCCAGTCATACCATTCAAGGAGGTTTCCGACTGTACTCGCAATTAACGATTTTTTCTTTGTTACGTGACTAACTTCTTGTTCTACTAAAATGCTAGTAGGCTGGGTTGTAATTGTTGTAGATATATTGTCCATATATTCACCCTAGATTTAACCATCTGAAGGAATTTCATTGACTAATCAATCCTAGATTAGTTGTTTGATCATAGAGCATAAAAAACACTAGAAGTGTGCTTATAATTCACATTAACTATGACTATTTAGAACAATAAAAAGCCCGCATTCGCGGGCTTTTTTAAACAATAAATTAAGCTTTTAACGCTGTAATTAACTTCTGATGTAAGCCACCAAAACCGCCATTCGACATAATCACAACCGCATCGCCCTCACCTGCTTGACTAACGACAGTTTGAATAATGTCATCCAAAGTACGCGCAATTACAGCTTTATTCGGTGAAGCATCAATTACAGGTTGTAAATCCCAATCTAAACCTTCAGGTTGGTACCAAATCACTTCATCCGCCAAACGAGCAGAATGCGCTAAACCATCTTTATGACTGCCCATGCGCATGGTATTAGAACGAGGCTCAATAATAGCCCAAAGTTTACGTTCGCCTAAACGCTTACGAGCACCTTCAAGTGTTGTATCAATTGCCGTTGGGTGATGCGCAAAGTCATCATAAACTTCAATACCACGTACAGTGCCTAAAAGCTCCATACGGCGTTTCACACCACCAAAATTAGATAATGCTTCACATGCAGTTTCAATAGAAACACCAACATGTTCTGCAGCAGCAATAGTCGCTAAAGCATTTGCAACACTATGTTGCCCTGTCATTGTCCACTTCACTTCGCCTTTTACAACGTCGTGTTGTAAAACTTTAAAGTGAGAACCATCGGCAGATAATTGCTCTGCATAAAGCTCAGATTTTTCATTCGCATCTAAACTTGTACGGACAACAGGTGTCCAACAACCTTGTTCCAATACTTCATCAATATTGGTTTCAGTAATAGGCGCAATAATGCGACCTTCACTTGGAATAGTACGAACTAAATGATGGAATTGTTTTTGAATTGCCGCCAGGTCATCAAAGATATCGGCATGGTCAAATTCTAAGTTATTTAAAATGGCTGTTTTAGGATGGTAATGCACGAACTTAGAACGCTTGTCGAAGAATGCAGAATCGTATTCATCTGCTTCTACACAGAAATATTTACCACCACCTAAACGTGCACTTTCACTAAAACCTAAAGGTACACCACCAATTAAGAAGCCTGGCTCTAAACCTGCTTGATCGAGCACCCAAGCCAACATTGTCGTTGTAGTGGTTTTACCATGTGTACCTGCAACACCAAGTACATGCTTGCCTTGCAATACATGATCTGCAAGGAATTGAGGACCTGAAATATACGGTAAACCTTCATTTAACATATATTCCACAGCATCAATACCACGTTTCATGGCATTACCGACAATCACTAAATCAGGATGAGGTTGTAAATGGCTACGGTCATAGCCTTGCATGAGTTTAATGCCTGCATTTTCTAACTGCGTAGACATAGGTGGATAAACGTTTTGATCTGAGCCAGTTACGGTGTGACCTAAATCACGTGCTAATAAAGCCAAAGAACCCATAAAGGTGCCACAGATACCTAAGATATGCAGATGCATACGTTTAACTCCACTTCTTTTTAAGACACATCACGTTGTTTTATGTGGTGTTGTCAGATTTATTCGATTTGTAAGCAACGATAGCAAGGCTATATCTGAAAAGATAGTTGAGAATTTACTTAGAATAAGAAATATTTGTAATTTTTAGCGACTTAAAATTTCTTCTGCATATTGATAGAGCGAGTTGGGCTGTTGTGCATTACAAATAAAATTAATGATTTCTTGCATAGGAGATATTGTATGAACTTGGTTTGTTAAAACAAGAGCAGCAAACGAAGGTGCTGTAGTTCCAGAATGTAGTTGTTGAGTATTTTCAGTCCAATTTAAATTTTTATTTTGTTTTCTTAAGGTTTTACCTAAATAAGCGCCTACACTAAGAATAGTCGGCGTTAATTCACTCATTAATATTCCTTTTTCTGTCATAGATTTGGCATCTTGATTTTTTATTTGGAAGTAAAGGCGGACTTTAAGTAGATAATAATCTAGCTCTTTTAAACTCATTAACTCATAGTCGAGTGTAATTGAGCGAAGTATTTCAGAAAAAAGTAGATCATTTTGGTTTTGCTTTAATTGTTGAGAGAGTAAAGCTGCATCTTCATTGAATGGATTGCGTTTTTTTGAAGAGAACAGTTTTTTTAAAAAATTCATAATAATTTGTTGGTCTTATTTTTTTTAGCGTAAAAATAATATTAGATATTTTAGACCAATACTAGTTAAATTATATTTATCTAGAGCAGGTTTGCTGATCTTATGTTTATTCCATTATTACTTCTTATTCTTGCCAATTGTTTTATGACACTTGCATGGTATGGACATTTAAAATTTTTACCGCACGATGCTCCATTGTGGCAGGCTATTTTGTTGAGTTGGTTTATTGCTTTATTTGAATATAGTTTAATGATTCCCGCAACAAAACTATTAGCACAACAAGGCTTAACTGTTGGGCACATGAAAATTACTCAAGAGGTAGTAACGCTTTTAGTGTTTGTACCTTTTATGATTTTTTTATTCAAACAACCCTTTAAGCTTGACTATATTTGGGCTGCTTTATGCTTGTGTGGTTGTGTTTATTTTGTATTCCGTAGTCAGTAGCAAAAAATAGCAATTTGCTACGCCCCTATTTTTATTTAATTTTTTGTAATTTTAATAAAAAAATAATAAAAATCATGCTTTGCATTGACCGTTAAATTTTATTGAGCCGAAAAATCAGTCTATAATATGGGGCTCTTATTAAAGCTTGGCTATAGTCGAGATTTAACTCTCTCACTTTATCTCTGGAAACATTGCAATGAATGCGGCCGCTTCACAAGACACTCCTCTCGTTGGAATTATCATGGGTTCTCAATCGGATTGGGCAACTCTAGAACACACTGCCAATATGCTTAAGCAGCTTGGTGTCCCTTTTGAAGCTGAGGTTGTCTCTGCACACCGTACTCCAGACCGTTTATTTGAATATGCTGAACAAGCACGTGATCGTGGTATTCAAGTCATTATTGCTGGTGCAGGTGGCGCAGCGCATTTGCCTGGTATGTGTGCGGCAAAAACGGATTTACCTGTACTTGGTGTACCTGTGAAATCATCTATTTTAAATGGCGTAGATTCATTGCTTTCAATTGTACAAATGCCAGCAGGTATTGCAGTTGGTACACTGGCAATTGGTCCAGCGGGCGCGACAAATGCAGCCATTATGGCAGCACAAATTTTAGGTCTTACACGCCCTGAAATTGCAAAAAATGTTGCAGATTTCCGTGCGGCACAGACTGAAAAAGTAGCAAGTAAAAATATTCCTGGTCAAATCTAAAGCCAAGCTTAATTAAGGAATTATTATCATGGATAAAACCATTGGTATTTTTGGTGGCGGTCAACTTGGTCGAATGATGGCACAGGCAGCATTGCCTTTAAATATTCAATGTACTTTCTTTGAAGCAAGTACAGATTGCCCTTCGGCAGCTTTAGGTCAAGTCATTTCGACTAAAGCTGAAAATGGATTACAACAATTCATTGCAAGTGCAGATGTATTTAGCCTTGAATTTGAAAATACGCCATTGGCAGATGTTGATGTTTTAACGCAAAACAAAGACATACATCCTCCACGTAAAGCCTTAGCAATAGCACAGCATCGTTTATCAGAAAAAGCATTGTTCGATGAATTGTCTATTCCTGTTGCACCATATAAAGCTGTCGATTCTGTAGAAAGTTTAAAGTCTGCGGTTATTGCGCTTGGCTTACCAATTGTGCTTAAGACCTCGCGTGGCGGTTACGATGGTAAAGGTCAGTTTGTTTTACGCCGTGAAGATCAAATTGATCAAGCATGGGCTGAACTTGGTCCAGCAGGTGAATTGATTGCCGAAAGTTTTGTGACTTTCTCTCGTGAAGTATCAATTATTGCAGTGCGTGGTCAAAATGGTGATGTGAAAACATGGCCTTTGGCTGAGAACCATCATCATAATGGTATTTTGTCGCATTCGATTGTTCCTGCTCCAAATAGCACAGATTTACAGCCTGTGGCGCAAGACTACATTACTCGCTTACTTAATCATTTGAACTATGTAGGTGTGTTAACGCTTGAATTGTTTGTGACGGACAAAGGTCTGTATGCCAATGAAATGGCACCACGAGTACATAACTCTGGTCACTGGTCAATTGAAGGTGCGGTTTGCTCTCAATTTGAAAATCACATTCGTGCGGTTGCAGGTTTGCCTTTAGGCTCGACTGAAATTATTCGTCCAACGGTATTGGTGAATATTATTGGTCAGCATCCAAAAACCGAAGATGTACTTGCTTTAGAGGGAGCTCATCTTCACTTGTATAACAAAACTGAGCGTGAAGGCCGTAAAATTGGGCATATTACATTAATGCCAAATGATAGCGCTGAACTTACGACTTTATGTCGTAAGTTGGCGAAAATTTTACCGAATCCTCTCGCACTTAGCGAAGATATGAGCATTTAAACTCAAGTTTGAATGTTAAAAAAGCGGTCATGCAAATGACCGCTTTTTTTATGCGTGCAGTTCGGGCATGATTGCGCCTCTTTCGAAATGGATGCCATTTATCGGAAGATTATTGATCTAAAAATAAGCATTACATTAAAGTGATGTGTATAAAAAGAAAGCAAATGAAATTTGATGCTTATTTAAGTTGTTTTATAAAATAAACATTAAGTTTTGAGTTTGAATTCAAAGTTATGAATTTAAATTATATAAAATGAATTCAAATGTCTTATTTTGAATTCAAAATGAGAAAAATAAATTTAAAAATAATTTACTTTGAATTTAAAAGGCAGAAAAATGAATTTAAACATTGGTTTTTGAATTTAAAACCGTCTTTTAGGTGGTATTGTTGCGCCTATATTGTGGATAACTTATTTGTTTTGAATTTATATTTGAGGAATTTGAATTTAAAAGTGCGAATTTAAATTTAAATAATATCTAAGAATCACACTTTTAAATTCAAAAAACATCGAGTGATTGCTATTTTTGAATTTAAAAACAAAGAAAGCGCTGATTTTTAAATTTAAAAGTTCAAATATGAATTTAAAGTGGAGAAAAATGAATTTAAATTTACGATTTACTCATGTTCTTTCATCTTGTTAGTGGTATGTTTAGGTCATAATTTAAATTCAAAAATGCATCGGGATAATATGCGTAATATTGCTTTTCTTTTTGGTTCTGCTTTATTCCTCACAACGCAAGTTCAGGCTGAATTGATCATTAATGGTCAAACAGTTCCAGTGAATATGGCTGGGCAAAATACTTTGGCTTCTAATACGCCAAGTCCATTTCAAATCTGTATTTCAAAGTTAAAAAGTCAGGCAATCAATTCTGGCGTTTCTAGTTTTACCTTTGATCGTTATACGCAAAATTTAACGCCAGATTATTCCGTTATTGATAAATTGAATTATCAGCCAGAATTCTCTACGCCTATTTGGGATTATTTATCGGGTTTGGTTGATGTTGAACGTGTTGAGCTTGGAAAAATACAACTTCGCCAGAATCAAGATGTATTAAAGAAAGTTTCAGCGACTTATGGTGTGCCAGCCGAAACTGTTGTTGCTGTTTGGGGTGTTGAAAGTAACTATGGCAATATTTCTGGGAATTATGATCTATTGCAGGCTTTAGGTACTTTGAGTTGTGAAGGACGTAGACAAAGCTTTTTCCGTGGTGAGTTTTTTGCAGCTATGAGAATTCTCCAACGTGGTGACTTAACACAAGATCAACTAAAAGGTTCATGGGCAGGTGCATTTGGTCATACGCAATTTATGCCATCTACTTATGAAGAACTTGCAGTAGATTTTGATGGTGATGGTCGACGTGATTTAGTTTCAAGTACAGCAGATGCTTTAGCCTCTACAGCAAACTTCTTGAAAAAAAGAGGATGGCAAACAGGGCAGCCATGGGGCTTTGAAGTTCAAATTCCAGAAGGAATGTCAATTTCTGGTGAAGGTCGTCGTAATAAAAAGCCATTGTCTTCTTGGGTGGAAAGAGGTGTTGTACGAGCAGATGGTACGCCTTTAATTCAAGGTAATTTAACAGAACTTTCACAAGCAGGTTTAATGTCACCAGCTGGTGTAAATGGACCAACATTCTTAGTCTTTAAAAATTTTGATGCCATTTATAGTTATAACGCCGCTGAGAGTTATGCGCTTGCGATTGCACATTTATCTGACAGATTTCAAGGCTCTCATGGTTTTGTAAAAGATTGGCCAACAGATGATGCTGGTACATCAAGAAGAGAACGCCGTGAAATTCAGGCATATTTACTTAGCCGTGGTTATTCTATTGGCGAGGTAGATGGTTTAATTGGTGATAAAACGCGTCAGGCAATTCGTCAGGAGCAAGTACGTTTTGGTTTAAGCCCAACAGGTAGAGCAGGGCAATTAATTTTGCGTGCAATTCGTGATGAAAATGCAAAAAATATGATGAAATAGAAATATAAAAAAGGTCTGCATTTGCAGACCTTTTTTATTGTATGACAATGTTAAATTGTCGCATACGGATCAATTTTTACCGCTTCCAATAAGTCGAAAACAGCCGATGTGATATCAATGCTTAAATTACGATTATTGAAAATTTCATACGCTGTAATTGTAACGTCAGTATCGCTTGGGAGTAAGCGTTGTTCTTCTTCAATTAAGTCATTAATTGGTATAAGAGTTTGTTTAATTTCAAGGTGTAAGACATCTTTAAATTCGATGTTATCATCATCTAATTCAAGAAGTTGTTTATTGAAATAAGGCAATAAAATTGAATGAAGATATGGCTGAAGGTCAATAATATCAAATAGTTCAATATCACGTGTTTCTTCAATTGTACTGATATGGTCATTCACTTCTAAAATAATATGATAGTAACTCACAGTTTTTCCTCCAAGCAAACTATTCATACAATAGCATGAATCGCATTCATCAAGGGAAGATCGTTAGTTTCTCTTATTTTTAAAATAAATTTAAAGCCTTGAATAGTGTTAATAGAACGGTTTTAGGAATGTTATTCAATACAAAAAAGCCCTATTAAAATAGGGCTTTTTTGTATTGAAAATGCTTAATTTGAACTAAAAAATCAGGTGATTTTTTCAATAATGCTAATGAAGAATTTGATCGAAATACTGTTTGAGATATCAATAATAAATCCACCAACCATCGGTACAATAAGGAAAGCTTTATGTGATGGTCCAAAGGTTTTTGTTACGGTTTGCATATTTGCAATGGCTGTAGGTGTTGCTCCCATACCAAAACCACAATGTCCGGCACTAATAACAACGGCATCATAATCTTTACCCATTAATTTAAAGGTAATAAAGCATGCGAATAAAGCCATAACAATTGTTTGTACAATAATGATTAAGAGTACAGGTCCTGCCATATTTGCCAATTGACTGAAGTTTAAAGACATAAGTGCAATTGCTAAATAAATAGAAAGAGATGTGCTACCAAGAACATCAATTGTTGGTTCAACCACTTCTTTTTTGAATAAATGATTAAGGATGTTACGTAAAAAGATACCTACAAATAAACACCATACAAAAGTAGGTAAGTAGAATGCGCTATCTTTGAGTAAATCGCCAAGATAACTTCCGACCACAATACAAGTAATGAGCATGAAAATAGTTTCGATAACATTTTTTGTATTAATTTCTCGTGTAACTTTTGGTGCTTCGAAAGCATTTTCAATCGTATTTTTTTGTTCTTCAGTTGTTTTAGGAACTTTTACTTTTTTAATAAGATGACGAGCAATTGGTCCACCCATTAAACCGCCAATTACTAGACCTAATGTTGCACATGCCATTGCTAGTTCTAAAGCACCAGTGACACCATATTTTTGCTCTAGAATTGGTCCCCAAGCACCAGCATTACCATGCCCGCCAGAGAGCGTAATAGAACCTGCAATTAAGCCCATAAAAGGATCTTGGTTCAATAGCATAGCCATTGTAATACCCACAATATTTTGCGTAATAATGAGTATGGTTACAACGAAGATTAGAATTAGTAAGGGTTTTCCACCTTTGACTAGTTTTGCAAAGTCTGAGCTTAAACCAATCGCAGAGAAAAAGGTAATCATCAATAGGCTTTGCAATGATGTGTCAAATTTAAAGGTATAGCTTGTTGTTTTTTGGACAAAGAATAAGGCGATTGCAACGATAAATCCACCTACAACAGCTTCGGGGATGTGGTTGTTGCGTAAAAATTTTGAGTGCTTCACTGCAAGCATGCCGAGCGCTAATGCGACGCAAGCCATCAACAATGTGAGGTTTGTACTTACGATCATTTGTGTCCCTTTAAATGTTATAGATGGTGATACACCTAAAATTAGATTTTTCAGGTTCGTATTAATATCTATGGGTTTACATACTACTGATGAGTTACCAAGCTAATCTTAAATTCACTATTAATTTGTTCATATCTGAACGAATAGGTTTTTTAATTAGTTGCTGAAAATGACGCCAATTTACAAGGGTTTATTGACTTTAAGTAATGAATTCTAATAGATTACCTATAACCATAAGTTATGTGCACTATCATGAATCTCAGACACTTAGAAATGTTCTATGCAGTGATGCTTTTTGGATCGCTTACTGAAGCAGCATCTTCGCTATGTATATCACAGCCTGCGGCAAGTAAACTCCTCAAATATGCAGAGCAACGTCTTGGTTTTGCACTATTTAAGCGCGTAAAAGGAAAATTACAACCCACCAAAGAAGCTTACATTTTGTATGAAGAAATTAAGCCAATTTATGAAAAAATTAATGAGTTAAATAAGCTCACCAACAATTTGGCAAAGAATACACAAGGTCAAATTACATTGGGTTGTTTACCGAGTTTGGGGTTGAGTCTAATACCAAAGTTGACTGCGCAATTTTTAAAAAAATATCCAGGTGTTTTTGTAAATATCGGAACAGATCATACGCAAGCATTAGAACAAAAATTATTACAACGAGAAATTGATATAGCTGTAACATTTCAGCCGCATACTCAACATGGCATTATTGCAACGCCTATTTTAGAAATACCGCTTGTTTATATTGATTCTTACCCTGTTAGGTCTAGTCAAGATATTCACTCTATTGATGAAAGTAGATGGATTCAGCCAGATGCAGATTCATTAATGCAGGTGGTAAAACAATATAGAACATTTAATAAAAGTATTGTGAATGTCCAAACCTATTACATGGCAAGTGAGTTGGTGCGGCAAGGTATAGGGTGCAGTATTACTGATATTTATACGGCAGCCTATTCATTACCTAAAGAGATGATTCATGAAATGAAACCTCGTATGTATACCACTATTTATATTCTTAGAAATGCCAATGTGAGTACCACGAAAGCAACAGAAGACTTTATTGAATTGATTAAATCTGAAATTGGATTAATTACACCAGCAGTTAACTAAAAGTTATGACCACTACCTAAAAACTCATTTGTTAAAGCATAGTTGATCTTCTTTAATGGATACGTTTTGGAATATATAGCATGGAACCATGAAAAAGCATGTAGCCGTAATTGGTGGTGGTGTAGTTGGATTAAGTACAGCCTATGCACTTATTAAAGCTGGTCATAAAGTTACAATCATTGAAGCCAAAGATCAGGTTGGTAGCCAAACAAGTTTTGCAAATGGCGGACAGTTAAGTTACCGCTATGTTGCACCATTGGCTGATGCAGGCGTTCCATTTCAAGCGCTTCAATGGCTTGGAAAAGCACACTCTCCATTAAATTTTAAATTAAATGCTTCACCATTTCAGTGGTCTTGGTTACTTCAATTTTTACTTGCGTGCAATCGAAAAGATAATATTGCCAATGGTAATCATATTTTACGGTTATCACTTTTTAGTCAAAACATCATGTCTGAATGGCGTGATGAAATTGATGATTTTTGCTGGGTAAAATCAGGAAAAATGGTAATCCATCGTGATGAATACGCCTTTAAAAAAGCAGCTTCTGGCATAGATCCTGACGTGCAAAAGGCACTAAATCGTGATGAAACCATTGCGCTTGAGCCATCATTAAAAGGTATTGCTTCAGAATTAGTCGGTTCTATTTATACTCCAGATGATGAAACAGCCGACTGCTATAAATTCTGTTTGGCTTTGTATAAAGAGTTAGAGAAAAGCCAAGATTTTTCATGTTTATATGAACATGAGGTGGTAGATTTTATTGCTGAAAATAACAAAATTAAGGCAATTGAAACCAATAAAGGTCGTTTAGAAGCAGATGACTTTGTGGTTGCTGCGGGTAATGGCAGTACATCTCTATTTAATATGGTTGGAATTTCTGTACCAGTTTATCCGCTAAAAGGTTATAGCTTAACGCTTCCATTCCCTGAACATGACAACGTTGTGCCAAATATGAGCGTAACGGATTATGCTAATAAAATTGTATATGCAAAATTAGGCGATCAATTGCGTATTGCTGCTATGGTGGATATTGGCTATCAAGATGTTTATATCCGTCAAGAGCGTATGGACGCTTTAAAAGAAACGGTGAGAAAAACATTCCCAGATTTGGCAGGGGTAGATATTGCTCAAGAGTGGAGTGGCTTGCGCCCATCTACACCAAAAGGTCCACCAATTTTAGGCGCTACAAAATACGCAAACTTATGGTCAAATGTTGGTCAAGGTAGCTTGGGTTTCACGCTAGCAGCGGGTAGTGCAATGGTGATTACTGGTTTAATTAGCCAATCAAAATCGCCAATTGCTTTAGATGGTTTATCTTTGGAGAAATAAAATGAGTAATGATATTCAACGTATTGGTGCAAATGCACGTTTAGCTGGTTGTGTAGTTCATAACGGCTTGGTTTATGTTTCTGGTCAAGTTCCAACAACTTTAGATGCAGATGCAAAACAACAAACCTTAGAAGTTTTAGCGAAAATTGATGCTTTGTTGGAACAAGCGGGTAGTGATAAAAGCCGTATTTTAACAGCTCAAATTTGGATTAAAAATATTGCTGAAGATTTCACAGCATTTAATGAGTGTTGGGAAGCTTGGTTGCCTGAAGGTGCCGCACCTGCACGTGCCGCTTTACAAGCAGATTTAGCACGTCCTCAAGTATTGGTAGAAGTGATGCTTACAGCAGCAGTAAAATAATTTAAAGTTCCTCTTTATAGCCAACATTTGTGTTGGCTTTTTTTATTCATAATTACGATATTTAAAAAGTGCTAAATCGGCAGGTAATAATCTAAAATTTTGTTGTTCTTGATCTTTCATCATCGGGTGCATTAGTCCTTTAGGATCTTCATGATGTTTTAAACCCAAGGCATGACCAAATTCATGTGCGAGAGTTAAGCGTAAATCATCTTCAGATTGAAACTCAAAAATATTGATATTTCGACCATCAAAATTTCCTTTATCAAATAAATAGGGTTTAAACCTTTGGTTGAAATGTTGAATGGAAAGATTGATATTTTGATTCATGTGATTGAGTTCATTCACGTGTTGATTAAGGACATTAATTTTTTGGTTATACCCTTCAATTTCAAATTTTAAGCTGTCCATTTGATGTGCAAGATATTGTTTTTGTTGGGTAAAGGCTTCTCTTTGTACCACATTGGCACCACCATTTTGATTAATCTGTGCAATTTGTTCGTTGTAATATTGAACTTGGTTGTCGTACTCAATTTTTTTGGCATTGAGTAAGGTGTTGTAGCGGTCTATATCTTTACGAAAGGCTTCAACTTCTTGTTTCTTATTTGCCCATTGCGCTTGATTGGCTTCAATATTTTTTTCAGAAGAAGAGCGAGCAGTGCTTTCTGCTTGGCGCTCATCGTAGTGAAAATTTATCGTTAGTTTTGCCTGAGGATCATAAACAAAAAAATCTTTTCCTGTGCCATTTTTCCAAATTTCAATTGCTTCTTGGCTAAGCTGAATGGCTTTTTCATGACTAATATTAAATCTAGGATCAATTTCTGAATTTTATACCTGAGTCGAGAGTCTGTAGGGTGTAAAACTCTATCAATTGGGCTATTTAATATCACGTGAGGGTGTTTTTTATTTTGAATAATAAAATAGAAAAAAATGAGACTGAAAAAAATCAGAACATAAATACGCATTTTAAAAATCAAAGAGTTATTTGAAGAATAATGTAGCTTAATTAGATGAATTTGAGAATAAAAAAACCGCGCTTTCGCGCGGTCTTTTATTAAAGTGACAAATTATTTTTTGTCATCTTTAACTTCTTTGAACTCAGCATCTACAACGCCATCATCAGCTTTTTGAGCTTCGCCACCGAATGCATTCGGATCAAAACCTTCAGCACCGCCTTGACCTTGTGCTGCTTCATAAGCACGTTGGCTAATAGGCATGATAATGTTTTGAAGCGCTTCAGTTTTCGCTTTAATGTCTTCTACATCATTTTCTTTTGTAGAAGCTTCAAGTTCAGCTACAGCAGTTTCGATTGCAGTTTTTTCGTCTGCAGTTACTTGCTCGCCAAGATCTTTAACTGCTTTTTGAGCAGAAGATACAAGCGCATCAGCTTCGTTACGTGCTTTCGCTAATTCTTCGAATTTACGATCTTCTTCAGCATTCGCTTCAGCATCTTTGATCATCGCTTCGATTTCAGCATCAGACAAACCTGAGTTTGCTTTAATCTGGATCGATTGCTCTTTACCAGTGCTCTTGTCTTTTGCAGATACTTTCAAGATACCATCAGCGTTGATATCGAAAGATACTTCAATTTGTGGCACACCACGTGGAGCAGGTGGGATATCGCCTAATTGGAAGTTACCTAACAATTTGTTTTGCTGAGCCATTTTACGTTCACCTTGGAACACAGAAATGTCTACAGCAGGTTGGTTGTCAGCAGCAGTTGAGAATACTTGAGATTTCTTCGCAGGAATCGTCGTGTTTTTCTCGATAATTGCAGTTAACACGCCACCCATAGTTTCGATACCAAGAGTAAGCGGCGTTACGTCAAGAAGAAGTACGTCAGTTTTGTCACCTGAAAGTACCGCACCTTGAATCGCAGCACCCATTGCTACAGCTTCATCAGGGTTCACGTCTTTACGTGGTTCTTTACCGAAGAATTCTTGAACCTTCTGTTGAACCATTGGCATACGTGATTGACCACCAACCAAAATTACGTCAGAGATGTCAGAAGTCGAAAGACCAGCATCTTTAAGCGCAATACGGCAAGGCTCAATTGTACGAGCAACTAAGTCAGCAACTAAACCTTCTAATTTTGCACGTGTTACGTTGATCACTAAGTGTTTAGGACCAGTCGCATCGGCAGTGATGTACGGAAGGTTGATTTCAGTTGCGTTAGAAGAAGAAAGCTCGATTTTCGCTTTTTCAGCAGCTTCTTTTAAACGTTGAAGTGCAAGAGGATCTTGTTTCAAGTTTACGCTTTGCTCTTTCTTGAATTCTTCTACAAGGAATTCAATTAACGCGTTATCGAAGTCTTCACCACCAAGGAATGTGTCACCGTTTGTAGATAACACTTCAATTTGTTGGTCGCCATCAAGGTCAGCAATTTCAATAATTGAAACGTCGAATGTACCACCACCAAGATCGTATACAGCGATTTTACGGTCGCCTTCTTTCTTGTCCATACCAAATGCAAGTGCAGCAGCAGTTGGTTCGTTGATGATACGTTTAACTTCTAAACCTGCAATTTTACCCGCATCTTTAGTTGCTTGACGTTGTGCATCGTTGAAGTAAGCAGGAACAGTAATAACTGCTTCAGTTACTGCTTCACCTAAGTAATCTTCAGCTGTTTTCTTCATCTTTTTCAAGATTTCAGCAGAGATTTGTTGTGGAGCAAGTTTCTTATCGTTTACATCAACCCAAGCATCGCCATTGTCTGCTTTGATGATTTTGTAAGGTACAAGACCAATATCTTTTTGAACTGCTTGGTCTTGATACTTACGACCAATTAAACGCTTGATTGCGAATAATGTGTTTTTAGGGTTAGTTACTGCTTGACGTTTAGCAGATTGACCAACAAGAATTTCGCCATCTTTATACGCAATAATAGATGGAGTTGTGCGTGCGCCTTCAGCGTTTTCAATTACTTTAACTGTGTCGCCTTCAAGTACTGCTACGCAAGAGTTTGTAGTACCTAAGTCAATACCAATGATTTTAGCCATTTGGATGTTTCCTCTGAATTTCTTTTACAATGTTTTCGCTTGTTATCCGATATGAGAGCCGTTCAATTTTTTTCAAGTATTTTTTTCAAAAAAAATTAAAAAAACTCCCGAATTTTTAGGTCTTATGCGCCAACTAATACCATTGCTGGGCGTAATAAACGACCTTTTAAGGTGTAGCCTTTTTGCAGTACAGTACCAATTTCATTTGCTTTTGCTTCAGGTGAAATACCGACTGCTTGATGGAAATCTGCATTAAAGCCATTAGCTGTATCTACAATTACAACACCAAACTTTTCTAAAGTTGTAAGGAGTGATTTAAGCGTAAGCTCTACACCTTCAGATAAACCAGATTTTTCTTCGCCTGCCGCAGCAATGGCGCGTTCTAGGTTATCTACAGAATCTAATAATTCTTTAGCGAATTTCTCAAGCACAGTATCTTTATGCTTTTCAGATTCACGTTGAATACGTTCAACACTTTTTTGCGCTTCGTAAACTGCATTTGCAGTACGTGCTTTTTCAAGTTTTAAGCTTTCTTCTAAGTTGGTGATTTGAGCTTGTAAATCTTCAACTGAAACTTCAGCTTGCTCATTTTCAGCTTGAGTTTGCTGTTCTGCTTGCTCTTGTTGAAGTTCTTGAGCTTCTTGATTTTGATCAGTCGCCATTGATTTACTCCGTTTAAATGGGTTCTTAAACATGTACAGTCCTTTTTAGGCGTCAGATTGAACTCTGTTCCTACTGAACGGCCATGCGTTTGTTAAATGTCATGATTAATACAGAAATCGGGGCGAGCTAGAAAAATTCAAGCGATATGAATAATTAAATTTTTTAATTTTCTAAATTTTAACTATTTTTGAGATGATTAATCACAAAGGTAATAAATTCTTGTGTCTTTTTAGGCAGATGTCGACGAGAGGAATACACAGCAGAAAGCATCATTTGTGGGGCTTCATAATCCGTTAGTAGGGAAGTTAATGTTTTATTTTCTAAATCTTCTTTCACGATTGCGTAAGGTAGCATGGCAATGCCCATTTTGTTTCGACACATTAGATACAATGCATGTGCGTCATTACTTTGAGCAACAATATTAATAGGGTAGTTTTGAGGTTCTTTTTGCTGTGTGGAAAGTGTCCATGTATTTTGCATGTTGTGATGGCTAATACACTGATATTGAATGAGCTGATCTGGATGTGTAATTTGCGGTAAAGCTTGTAAATATTCAGGATGAGCACACAAGACAGAATGAATTTGCAGTAAAGGTCGTGCAATTAAACTATCTGAAACTTTTGCTGTAATTCGAAAAGCAACATCAATTTGAGATTCTACTAAATCTAAGGTTTCTTCTGTAATTAAAATATCAAATTGTATATTTGAGTAGCATTGCTGGAATTTTTGAATTGCTTCGGATAAACCATTTTCTAAAATAAATAAGCCACAGGTTAAACGAATTGTACCTGTATATTGTTCTTCTAATGAAAGCTCTTTAAGAAGTTGTTGCTGTTGCAAAATATTTTGACAATATAGAAGTGCCTTTTCACCTGCGCTGGTTAAGGAAATATTTCGAGTACTTCGATGAAATAAACGTGTTGAAAAGTGGTTTTCTAAATGTTCTAAATATCGAGAAACCATTGCGCGTGAATAACCCAATTGATCTGCTGCTTTGGTTAAACTGCCATTTTTTTCAATACATACAAAAACTTGTATTGCTTTTAATGTGTCCATAATGATTCTTATTGTTGCAATTTATGCAATATTCTATCTTAAAAAAGCGTATTTATTGAACATGATCTGTAATTTAAAGTATGTTTATTAAATATAGAGATCGACAAAAAATGAAATCTTTAAAAACAACAGCAATAGCCTTAACAACGCTTGCATTTGGTATTCAAACGGCAATGGCACAAGATCTAAAAATCAAAAATTATATTGCTGCTCCCGAACACTTTGGTGTGACTTCAACGCTCATTGAGGGGGATAAAGATGCTATTTTAGTCAATGCACAATTTTCAAAATCTGAAGCATTGCGTATTGCTGCGGATATTCTAGATTCAGGTAAAAATTTAAAAACAATTTTTGTGAGTTATGGTGATCCAGACTTTTATTTTGCTTTAGATGTATTTAAAACATATTTTCCGAATGTTCAAATTGTTGCAACACCTGAAACAGTGAAACATATTCAGTCTACTTATAAATTGAAAATGGACTACTGGGCACCACAAATGGGTGCAAATGCACCAAGTAAAATTTATGTACCAGAAATTTATACGGCTAAAACATTAAAACTTGAAGATGCTAATATTGAAATTAAAGGCAAAAATGAACTGACTTATTTGTGGATTCCACAACAAAAAGCAGTTGTGGGAGGTATTCCTGTAACTTCAGGCTCTCATTTGTGGATGGCAGATTCTGCAACAAAACAAGATCGTGAAACTGTAGCAACAACATTAAAAGATATCAAAAAGCTGAATCCTGAAATTATTGTTCCTGCACATACATTGGTAAATGCCCCTCAAAATTTAGCAGCTGTGAATTTTTCATTGGATTATTTAGCTCAATATGAAAAAGCTGTGAAATCATCAAAAAATTCAGCGGAACTCATTGCCCAAATGAAGCAGAAATATCCTGAATTGGCAGGCGATTCAAATCTTGAGCTAGGTGCAAAAGTAGTAAAAGGTGAAATGAAGTGGCCTTAAATTTTTGATTATCAAAAGAAAGGTAGATATTGATCGTAATAGTTAATAAATATAATGAAATATATCGTTTTTACGGAATGATTTTTCATCATTATTATGTATCACAGATACAGTAACTATATTTTGAAGAGAGAGCTGAGTATAGTTGCTGTAACCAAATAACAGTTTTAGCTGATCATCTTTATGGTCAGTTTTTTTTTAAACACATATTAATAGTTAAAAGATATTAAGAGTTATAAATTATATATTTCTAATTTTCTCTAAAATTGCATATTATTTGTTCAGATACATAGCGCTGTATGTTTCTTCTTTTATTTCTTTTTCAAGGCTTACCCCTCCTATGGGTGAGCCTTTTTTTATACTTTTACATGAACGCACTTTATTGTTGAGAAATAGAAAGTGCTGACATGAACGTTGATCTCTCCCAAAAATAACCCTGAAGATAATTTTTATCTTCAGGGTTATTTTATTTGGGCTTTAAAGCTTTTAGTTATTATTTTCTTGGAATCTCATTTTTATTGTGACGATATAAGCTGTTTAGTTGATGTGTAGGTGATATAAATACATAAAAGCTGTGTCTTAAAGGTGATAGTTTTGTCTATTTATTCAAGAATAAAAAATAAAATGGAAAAGGGGCAGGGTTTTGCAGCAAGACTCTTAAATAAAGTTCCTAGCAATATTCAAGATACTCTAGCCAAAGCATTATCGTATCCTTATCAATATCCAAATCTTGATCCTTTTATAAAAAGTATGATGGCGGCTCAGCTTAAACAAGGAAAGATTGGTTTCATTGGTGCAGATGTTGAAGCTTCAAGAATGGCTTTTGAATCACAAATGTATTCAATTGCTACTCAGCCAACGTTTGTTAAACAGGTAGAAACAATTCAACTTCCTTTAACAGGTGGAGAGATACAAGCTCGACATTATCATCCTGCACCAAATCAAAAGTTGCCACTTATTATTTTTTATCATGGGGGTGGTTTTGTTGTAGGAAGTATAAATACACACGATGAAGCTTGCCGATTATTAGCAGTCCATGCAAATGCCCAAATTATAAGTGTGAATTATCCACTTGCACCAGAAGCGAGTCCTAGGCAATTAATTCAAAGTTGTGAAGAAGCATTGATTTGGATTTATGAAAATAAAGCTCGTTTTAACATATTAAATAATCGCATTGCTGTTGCAGGTGATAGTGCGGGTGGAAATATAGCGACAGTTGTCGCTCAAAGAACAAAACTTGAAGCCTATGCACCAGAAGCACAACTTCTTATTTATCCAACGGTAGATTTTAAAAACCGTCATCCATCATTTTTTTCTTATAAAGAGGGTTTAGTTTTAACGGAGTCAGATATTGAACATGTTACTCAATTTTATGTAGAACAACATGGTTTTGAATTGGATGATCCTTTGGTTTCTCCTATTCATGGAGATGTAAATAATATTGCACCAGCTTACATATTTTCAGCAGGGCATGATGTTTTACATGATGAAGCGATAATCTATGTTCATAAGTTGCAGCAAAAAGGTATAAATGTTGCATATATGGATTATCAAGACCAAACACATGGTTTTATAAATTTAACATTTATCTCTACACGAGCGAAAAACATTACTATTGAGATTGCGAAAAACTTTAGATGGTTTTGGGATCAACAACAGAAACTATAAATTGCTCAAAAGTTGTTCCACGTGAAACAGCGATTAAACAAAATAATTTATTCACTACATCGTTTGTTTAAAGGGAGCGAATCTAGGGATTTTTGACTTATTATTTTTCTAGTCTAAAAGTAGAAATATATGCTTCTGTTATTATAGCGTAAACTTTCAACAAATTTAGTATTTAAAAGCAGATGTATTACTACAAATGCGCATGATGCGTTATGAATGAAATAGATCTGAGGATTATAGGTATCAAATGTTAAAGCAAATTATTCTGGCGATGACAATGGGTGTCGCAAGTATTGGCGTAATGGCAGCAAATACTATTATAGAAATGAAAACATCTTTAGGCGTTATAGAGATTGAGCTTTATGACGATAAAGCACCTGTCACAGTAGAAAACTTTAACCACTATATAAAGAGTGACTTTTATAACGGAACTATTTTCCATCGCGTAATTCCTGAATTTATGATTCAGGGTGGTGGAATGACTAAAGACCTCCAGGAAAAAGAAACAGCAAATACAATTTTGAATGAATCTAGCAATGGCTTATTGAATGAACGTGGCACTATTGCTATGGCACGCCGTAATGATGCAAATTCAGCATCAAGTCAATTCTTCATTAATTTAAAAGATAATGACTTTTTAAACAAATCAGCACGAAATCCAGGATATGCCGTCTTCGGTAAGGTAACGAAAGGGATGGACATTGTAGATAAGATCTCAAAAGTGCCTACTCAGAATAAGCTATCTCATCAAGATGTTCCTGTAAAATCTGTTGAAATTATCAATATGCAGATAAAAGCACCAACAAATTAAAAAATGCATATAAAAATGTGTTTTAATTAAAGTTTAATATTTATGTGAAATATTAATGGGTTAGCTTAGGTTTTGTGTATTTTTGATTCAAAATGGTGCGTAAAAATACAACACTCGTTAAAACAAGAGGTTAAAAGCGCTTGCACGTGTAGGAAATTGCCCTATAATGACCCCATACCGACGAGATAGACGGAAACAAACGAAGCACGAAGTGCTGAGTTGTTAAGTTTATCGAAGTTCAGCTTCTAGCACTGACGAGGTGTTAGAAAGATCATTAAGAGATTATGAAGAACAACTTGTGTGGATTTTTACTGATTGATCAATCGAAATTATTTTCATTGATTTAATGGTAGAAATTACTCGAAGTTTATTTGAGAAATATTTGTCAGAAAATTGATGAGCCAAGATTGGTACCCTTTAAAGGTACTACTGATTTTAAACTGAAGAGTTTGATCATGGCTCAGATTGAACGCTGGCGGCAGGCTTAACACATGCAAGTCGAGCGGGAATAGGTAGCTTGCTACTGATTTCTAGCGGCGGACGGGTGAGTAATGCTTAGGAATCTGCCTATTAGTGGGGGACAACAGTTGGAAACGGCTGCTAATACCGCATACGCCCTACGGGGGAAAGCAGGGGATCTTCGGACCTTGCGCTAATAGATGAGCCTAAGTCAGATTAGCTAGTTGGTGGGGTAAAGGCCTACCAAGGCGACGATCTGTAGCGGGTCTGAGAGGATGATCCGCCACACTGGGACTGAGACACGGCCCAGACTCCTACGGGAGGCAGCAGTGGGGAATATTGGACAATGGGGGGAACCCTGATCCAGCCATGCCGCGTGTGTGAAGAAGGCCTTTTGGTTGTAAAGCACTTTAAGCGAGGAGGAGGAGCTCTAGATTAATACTCTAGATGCTTGGACGTTACTCGCAGAATAAGCACCGGCTAACTCTGTGCCAGCAGCCGCGGTAATACAGAGGGTGCGAGCGTTAATCGGATTTACTGGGCGTAAAGCGTACGTAGGCGGCTTTTTAAGTCGGATGTGAAATCCCTGAGCTTAACTTAGGAATTGCATTCGATACTGGGAAGCTAGAGTATGGGAGAGGATGGTAGAATTCCAGGTGTAGCGGTGAAATGCGTAGAGATCTGGAGGAATACCGATGGCGAAGGCAGCCATCTGGCCTAATACTGACGCTGAGGTACGAAAGCATGGGGAGCAAACAGGATTAGATACCCTGGTAGTCCATGCCGTAAACGATGTCTACTAGCCGTTGGGGCCTTTGAGGCTTTAGTGGCGCAGCTAACGCGATAAGTAGACCGCCTGGGGAGTACGGTCGCAAGACTAAAACTCAAATGAATTGACGGGGGCCCGCACAAGCGGTGGAGCATGTGGTTTAATTCGATGCAACGCGAAGAACCTTACCTGGTCTTGACATAGTAAGAACTTTCCAGAGATGGATTGGTGCCTTCGGGAGCTTACATACAGGTGCTGCATGGCTGTCGTCAGCTCGTGTCGTGAGATGTTGGGTTAAGTCCCGCAACGAGCGCAACCCTTTTCCTTATTTGCCAGCACTTCGGGTGGGAACTTTAAGGATACTGCCAGTGACAAACTGGAGGAAGGCGGGGACGACGTCAAGTCATCATGGCCCTTACGACCAGGGCTACACACGTGCTACAATGGTCGGTACAAAGGGTTGCTACCTCGCGAGAGGATGCTAATCTCAAAAAGCCGATCGTAGTCCGGATCGCAGTCTGCAACTCGACTGCGTGAAGTCGGAATCGCTAGTAATCGCGGATCAGAATGCCGCGGTGAATACGTTCCCGGGCCTTGTACACACCGCCCGTCACACCATGGGAGTTTGTTGCACCAGAAGTAGGTAGTCTAACCGCAAGGAGGACGCTTACCACGGTGTGGCCGACGACTGGGGTGAAGTCGTAACAAGGTAGCCGTAGGGGAACCTGCGGCTGGATCACCTCCTTAACGAAAGATTGACGATTGGTAAGAATCCACAACAAGTTGTTCTTCATGAAGATGTATCTGAGGGTCTGTAGCTCAGTTGGTTAGAGCACACGCTTGATAAGCGTGGGGTCACAAGTTCAAGTCTTGTCAGACCCACCAAATCTGATTACCTAAGCAATTAGTACAGAACACAGAGACATCGAATCTATATGATAAGCTGGGGACTTAGCTTAGTTGGTAGAGCGCCTGCTTTGCACGCAGGAGGTCAGGAGTTCGACTCTCCTAGTCTCCACCATACATTAAGATAAGTTGCTAGATTATAGAATTTAGTAAAAGAGATCGAAGATCTTGTTTATTAAGTTCTGTGATTTATCACAGCGTCTAGACCTGACGAAGGCTAGATTAATCATTAACAGAATATATTTGAGTTGAAATAATTTGTTCATGCTCATTCAATCGAAAGAAAGAATGAGTACTAGCGAAATTAACTGAATCAAGCGTTTTGGTATATGAATCTAATTGAAGCTGTACGGTGCTTAAATGCACAAGACGCCAACTGTATGAGCAAGTCGTAAGACAAGCTCTGTTGCTAACCTAACTTGTAAGGGTTAACGACTGTTTGGGGTTGTATAGTCAAGTAATTAAGTGCATGTGGTGGATGCCTTGGCAGTCAGAGGCGATGAAAGACGTAATAGCCTGCGATAAGCTCCGGGGAGGCGGCAAATATCCTGTGATCCGGAGATTTCTGAATGGGGAAACCCACTTACCATAAGGTAGGTATCATAAACTGAATACATAGGTTTATGAGGCGAACGAGGGGAAGTGAAACATCTCAGTACCCTTAGGAAAAGAAATCAATTGAGATTCCCTCAGTAGCGGCGAGCGAACGGGGAACAGCCCATTAAGTCATATAAGTTCTAGTGGAATGCTCTGGGAAGTGCAACCATAGTGGGTGATAGTCCTGTACACGAAAGGGCTTATATGATGATGTCGAGTAGGGCGAGGCACGTGAAACCTTGTCTGAATATGGGGGGACCATCCTCCAAGGCTAAATACTCCTGACTGACCGATAGTGAACCAGTACCGTGAGGGAAAGGCGAAAAGAACCCCTGTGAGGGGAGTGAAATAGATCCTGAAACCGCATGCATACAAGCAGTGGGAGCCGACTTGTTCGGTGACTGCGTACCTTTTGTATAATGGGTCAGCGACTTATATTCAGTAGCGAGGTTAACCGTATAGGGGAGCCGTAGAGAAATCGAGTCTTAATAGGGCGTTTAGTTGCTGGGTATAGACCCGAAACCGGGTGATCTATCCATGAGCAGGTTGAAGGTTGGGTAACACTAACTGGAGGACCGAACCCACTGTCGTTGAAAAGCCAGGGGATGACTTGTGGATAGGGGTGAAAGGCTAATCAAACTCGGTGATAGCTGGTTCTCCCCGAAAGCTATTTAGGTAGCGCCTCGGACGAATACCATTGGGGGTAGAGCACTGTTTCGGCTAGGGGGTCATCCCGACTTACCAAACCGATGCAAACTCCGAATACCAATGAGTACTATCCGGGAGACAGACTGCGGGTGCTAACGTCCGTAGTCAAGAGGAAAACAATCCAGACCGCCAGCTAAGGCCCCAAAATTATAGTTAAGTGGGAAACGATGTGGGAAGGCATAGACAGCTAGGAGGTTGGCTTAGAAGCAGCCACCCTTTAAAGAAAGCGTAATAGCTCACTAGTCGAGTCGGCCTGCGCGGAAGATGTAACGGGGCTAAAACTATATGCCGAAGCTGCGGATTTGCAATTTATTGCAAGTGGTAGGGGAGCGTTCTGTAAGCCGATGAAGGTGTGTTGAGAAGCATGCTGGAGGTATCAGAAGTGCGAATGCTGACGTGAGTAACGACAATGCGAGTGAAAAACTCGCACGCTGAAAGACCAAGGGTTCCAGTCCAACGTTAATCGGGGCTGGGTGAGTCGACCCCTAAGGCGAGGCCGAGAGGCGTAGTCGATGGGAAATTGGTTAATATTCCAATACTTCAGTGTAATGCGATGAGAGGACGGAGAAGGTTAAGTCAGCCTGGCGTTGGTTGTCCAGGTGGAAGGAAGTAGGCATGCATCTTAGGCAAATCCGGGGTGCTCTATGCTGAGATCTGATAGCAAGCTAGTTTACTAGCGAAGTGGCTGATACCATACTTCCAGGAAAAGTCTCTAAGCTTCAGTTACACTGGAATCGTACCCGAAACCGACACAGGTGGTCAGGTCGAGTAGACCAAAGCGCTTGAGAGAACTCTGCTGAAGGAACTAGGCAAAATGGTACCGTAACTTCGGGAGAAGGTACGCTGTTGACGGTGATGGAACTTGCTTCCTGAGCTATTGACAGCCACAGAAACCAGGCCCCTGCAACTGTTTATTAAAAACATAGCACTCTGCAAACACGAAAGTGGACGTATAGGGTGTGATGCCTGCCCGGTGCTGGAAGGTTAATTGATGGGGTTAGCGTAAGCGAAGCTCTTGATCGAAGCCCCAGTAAACGGCGGCCGTAACTATAACGGTCCTAAGGTAGCGAAATTCCTTGTCGGGTAAGTTCCGACCTGCACGAATGGCATAATGATGGGGGCGCTGTCTCCAGCAGAGACTCAGTGAAATCGAATTCGCCGTGAAGATGCGGTGTACCCGCGGCTAGACGGAAAGACCCCGTGAACCTTTACTGCAGCTTGACATTGAACTTTGATCTTACTTGTGTAGGATAGGTGGGAGGCTTTGAAACCGAGACGCTAGTTTCGGTGGAGCCAATCTTGAAATACCACCCTGGTAATATTGAGGTTCTAACTCTGCTCCATAATCTGGAGCGAGGACCATGTCTGGTGGGTAGTTTGACTGGGGCGGTCTCCTCCTAAAGAGTAACGGAGGAGTACGAAGGTGCGCTCAGCGTGGTCGGAAATCACGCGTAGAGTATAAAGGCAAAAGCGCGCTTAACTGCGAGACCCACAAGTCGAGCAGGTACGAAAGTAGGTCTTAGTGATCCGGTGGTTCTGTATGGAAGGGCCATCGCTCAACGGATAAAAGGTACTCTGGGGATAACAGGCTGATACCGCCCAAGAGTTCATATCGACGGCGGTGTTTGGCACCTCGATGTCGGCTCATCTCATCCTGGGGCTGAAGCAGGTCCCAAGGGTATGGCTGTTCGCCATTTAAAGAGGTACGCGAGCTGGGTTTAGAACGTCGTGAGACAGTTCGGTCCCTATCTACCGTGGGCGTTGGAAATTTGAGAGGATCTGCTCCTAGTACGAGAGGACCAGAGTGGACGAACCTCTGGTGTACCGGTTGTGACGCCAGTCGCATCGCCGGGTAGCTATGTTCGGAAGGGATAACCGCTGAAAGCATCTAAGCGGGAAGCCTACCTCAAGATAAGATTTCCCTAGGAATTTATTCCTCTAAAGAGCCGTTGAAGACTACGACGTTGATAGGTTGGATGTGGAAGCATAGTGATATGTGAAGCTGACCAATACTAATTGCTCGTGAGGCTTGACTATACAACACCCAAACAGTTGTTGTATAAAGCTGAAATCGATTCAAAACCAAACAGTCAACACTGACTGATCTTGATTCAGAATACGCTAGAACTTATACTTTAACTCAAATAATCTGTTAATGAATTCTATTTGGTACGAAGTAAGGCATACATCATTTGATGTAAATAAGACCCGAATAAGTCCATAAACAGTTGTGCTGGCGACAATAGCAAGAGTGAACCACCTGATCCCTTCCCGAACTCAGAAGTGAAACCTCTTAGCGCTGATGGTAGTGTGGGGTTACCCATGTGAGAGTAAGTCATCGCCAGCTCATTAATTC
>NZ_JCAKNB010000012.1:0-43076 GCF_059515905.1 Acinetobacter sp. FY731
AGCGATTATGCAGTTACTTTAGCAACTACACCAGCACCAACTGTACGACCACCTTCACGGATCGCAAAACGTAGACCTGGGTCCATTGCGATTGGGTGGATTAATTCTACTGACATTTCTACGTTGTCACCAGGCATAACCATTTCTACGCCGTCTTGAAGAGCGATAGCGCCAGTTACGTCAGTTGTACGGAAGTAGAACTGTGGACGGTAACCGTTAAGGAATGGAGTATGACGACCACCTTCTTCTTTAGAAAGTACATATACTTCTGCGTCGAATTTAGTATGCGGCTTGATTGCACCTGGTTTAGCAAGTACTTGACCACGTTGAACGTCTTCACGCTTAGTACCACGTAGAAGAACACCACAGTTCTCGCCCGCACGACCTTCATCAAGAAGTTTACGGAACATTTCTACGCCAGTTACAGTTGTTTTAACTGTATCTTTAATACCAACGATTTCAACTTCTTCACCAACACGTACGATACCAGTCTCAACACGGCCAGTTACTACTGTACCACGACCTGAGATAGAGAATACGTCTTCGATTGGCATAAGGAATGGAAGATCGATAGCACGCTCTGGCTCTGGGATATAAGTATCAAGAGCTTCAACAAGAGCAACAACTGCATCTTCACCGAACTGACCAGCTTCACCATTAAGCGCAGCAAGAGCAGAACCACGGATAACTGGAGTGTCATCACCTGGGAAGTCATAAGTAGAAAGAAGTTCACGAACTTCCATTTCTACTAATTCAAGTAATTCTTCGTCATCAACAAGGTCGCATTTGTTTAAGAATACAACGATGTATGGAACACCTACTTGGCGAGAAAGAAGGATGTGTTCACGAGTTTGTGGCATTGGACCATCAGTCGCAGCACATACAAGGATCGCGCCATCCATTTGAGCAGCACCAGTAATCATGTTTTTAACATAATCGGCGTGGCCCGGGCAGTCTACGTGAGCGTAGTGACGAATTGGAGAATCGTATTCTACGTGTGAAGTATTAATTGTAATACCACGTGCTTTTTCTTCAGGTGCAGAGTCAATTGCAGCGTAGTCTTTCGCTTCGCCACCAAATTTCTTAGCACATACAGTTGCAATTGCAGCTGTTAAAGTAGTTTTACCATGGTCAACGTGACCAATTGTGCCCACGTTAACGTGTGGCTTATTACGTTCGAACTTAGCCTTAGCCATGAGATCTTCCTTTTTAAACAACTCATGGGGGGATAACCCATGAGCATTTGGTTTTAACTATAAATTAGTTTGGGCTTATAGTAATCGAAAGATTACTCGTCGTCACCTTTTTTACCGCCAGACTGGAATTTAGAAATGATGCCTTCAGCCACGTTACGTGGAGTTTCAGCATATTTAGCAAATTCCATAGAGTAAGTCGCACGACCTTGAGACATAGAACGCATTTGAGTCGCGTAACCAAACATCTCTGCCAATGGAACTTCAGCACGGATTGCTTTAGTACCACCAGGTAAATCGTCCATACCTTGAACCATACCACGACGACGGTTTAAGTCACCCATGATATCGCCCATGTAGTCTTCTGGAGTTTCTACTTCAACTTTCATGATTGGTTCAAGAAGGATAGGATCCGCTTTCATGAAACCATCACGGAAGGCATAAGAACCCGCCATTTTGAACGATAATTCATCAGAATCGACATCATGGTAAGAACCGTCGAATAATGTCGCTTTAATGCCAACTACAGGGTAGCCAGCCAATACGCCATTCTTCATACGCTCTTGAATACCTTTATCAACTGCGCCGAAGAATTCTTTAGGTACAACACCACCTACAACTTCTTCAACGAATTCGTATTCTTTACCTGACTCGTCAACATCCATAGGTTCTAAACGAACATATACGTGACCGAATTTACCTTTACCACCAGTTTGACGTACGAATTTACCTTCTTGCTCAACAGATTTTTTAATCGTTTCGCGGTAAGCAACCATTGGTTTACCAATGTTCGCTTCAACGTTAAATTCACGCTTCATACGGTCAACAAGGATGTCAAGGTGAAGCTCACCCATACCTGCGATGATTGTTTGACCAGATTCTTCGTCAGTGCGTACACGGAACGATGGATCTTCTTTAGCCAAACGACCTAAAGCGATAGACATTTTCTCTTGGTCAGCTTTTGTCTTAGGCTCTACAGCTAAAGAAATTACTGGCTCAGGGAATTCCATACGCTCTAGAGTAATGATGTTTTTCTCATCACAAAGTGTATCACCAGTTGTAACGTCTTTAAGACCTACACATGCAGCGATATCACCAGCGCGAATTTCTTCAACGTCTTGACGATCGTTTGCGTGCATTTGCACGATACGGCCAATACGTTCACGTTTAGCTTTAACTGGGTTGTATACTGGATCGCCTTGTTTAAGAACACCAGAATAAACACGTACGAAAGTTAAGTTACCTACGAATTTGTCATTCATGATTTTGAATGCAAGTGCAGAGAACGGAGCTTCGTCAGATGCTTCACGAGTCGCTTTAGTTTCAGCTTTATCGTCAAGTACACCTTCAATCGCTTTAACTTCTGTAGGTGATGGTAAGAATTCAATCACAGCATCCAACATACGTTGAACACCTTTGTTTTTGAACGCAGAACCACAAAGCATTGGTTGAATTTCACAAGCCAAAGTTTGAGCACGAAGACCAGCAACGATTTGTTCTTTTGTCAAATCGCCATTGTTTAGGTATTCATCCATCAAATCTTCAGATGCTTCAGCCGCAGCTTCAACCATGTTAGTACGCCATTCGTTAGCAGTATCAACTAGGTCAGCAGGAATGTCGCCATATTCGAATTGCATACCTTGAGATGCTTCATCCCAAATGATTGCTTTCATTTCGATAAGGTCAACAACACCTTGGAAGTTATCTTCAGCGCCAACAGGAATAACTACAGGTACAGGATGTGCACCTAAACGAGTTTTCATTTGTTCAACAACACGGAAGAAGTTTGCACCTGTACGGTCCATCTTGTTCACGAATGCTAAACGAGGCACTTGGTATTTGTTAGCTTGACGCCATACAGTTTCAGACTGAGGTTGAACACCACCTACAGCACAGTAAACCATACATGCACCGTCAAGAACACGCATAGAACGCTCAACTTCGATTGTGAAGTCAACGTGTCCCGGTGTATCAATTACGTTGATACGGTGTTCTGGAAATTGTTTGCCCATGCCTGACCAGAAACAAGTTGTAGCAGCTGAAGTGATTGTAATACCACGTTCTTGCTCTTGTTCCATCCAGTCCATAGTTGCTGCACCATCATGTACTTCACCTAGTTTGTGAGATACACCTGTGTAGAACAAAATACGTTCTGAAGTTGTGGTTTTACCAGCATCGATGTGAGCAGAAATACCAATGTTACGGTAACGAGAAATTGGGGTTTGACGAGCCATGATTTCTTGCATTCCTAAATTTTGTTGTTTAAAACAGGACGCTTTAAGTTGCTAGCAACTTAAAGCGCTTTGATGACAAATTGGTGACAACCAATATGCCACCCTCCTGAATAAGGCCTGTTTTAGTTGCTTAGAAGCGGTAGTGAGAGAACGCTTTGTTGGCTTCAGCCATACGATGCACGTCTTCACGTTTTTTAACCGCTGCGCCTTTACCTTCAGCTGCATCAAGCAACTCACCAGCAAGACGTAAAGCCATAGTTTTTTCAGAACGCTTAGCAGCAGCATCTACTAACCAACGCATCGCTAAAGCTGTACGACGGGATGGGCGTACTTCCATAGGAACTTGGTATGTAGCACCACCAACACGGCGTGCTTTTACTTCAACCATAGGACGAACTTTTTCAAGCGTAGCTTCAAAAAATTCAACTGGGTCTACTTTATTTTTTTCTTGAACGCGGTCTAAAGCACCGTAAACGATACTTTCAGCAATAGATTTTTTACCATCTTGCATTACGTGGTTCATGAATTTAGCGATTGTTTGGCTGCTGAATTTAGGATCCGGAAGGATTTCTCGAGCAGCGACTACGCGACGTCTTGGCATTTTAAACTACCTATAAATATGACACTTCAGGTTTATCCAGCATGAGTACAAAGTGTCATGTACAATTCGCTGGCCTTACTACACGTCGCTTGAATTTCACAAAATTAATGCAGAAATCAGACAAGCGAGACGATAAAGGATTGCGGTGTTACGGTCTTAGAAGCTAATTCTTAACGAATTATTTCTTAGGACGTTTAGTACCGTATTTAGAACGTGACTGGTTACGATCTTTCACACCAGCGCAGTCTAATGAACCACGAACTGTATGGTAACGTACACCTGGTAAATCTTTAACACGACCACCACGGATAAGAACAACACTGTGCTCTTGTAAGTTATGGCCTTCACCACCGATGTAGCTTGATACTTCAAAGCCAGAAGTTAAGCGAACACGGCAAACTTTACGCATTGCTGAGTTAGGTTTTTTAGGTGTAGTTGTGTAAACACGTGTACAAACACCACGACGTTGTGGACAAGCCTTCAACGCAGGAACTTTTGATTTTTCAATCAAAGTTGCACGACCCTTACGGATCAACTGATTTGTTGTTGCCATTTGGCAATTCTCCCGTTAATTAAAAGCCCCAAAAAATACCACTTTTTGAGGGCATGCAATTGTATGTCATGTGAATGAAATGGTCAATATTCGACTACATACCAAATATCGACTATTTCTACATTAGCGTGAATTTTAACTTGTTATTTAAGCAGATATTATTTCTGCTGATTTATTGATTTTTTTGTAACCTTATTTTCAGACCCAGCGGATGTTGTTTTCACAACTTCCCCCTCAACCTTTGAACTTGTTTCAGTTGCAACCCTGTCTTTTGGAGGTTGTTTAGGTTTTACTGCCCTTTTATTTCGCGTTATTACCATTTCTTCTTTCTGCGTGACTGGCTTTTTTCGCACAGTCTTTTTTACAACTTGCTCTTCCACAGATGTCTGTTTAACAATCGGCTCTATCGTTTTATCAGTTTTATTTAAATCAGCATGTGTGTGATCATTTACATCTACATGAGATTTAATGTGCTCTACAAGTTTCGGTTTAACTTGAGCGACCAACGCCAATGATTTTTCATAAGCTTCCAACGGGGACAGTGCTAAGTCTTTTTGATCAATTAAAAAAGCGCGTGCTTGAGCAAAGATCACCTGTGCTTTTATATTCACTTCCTCAACAAGCTTACGACTATATATAGCCCCAACAGATGCACTTGCAACAGGAGCTAGTTTTGTCAGCATTGAAAATTTAGGAATATTATTCAACCATTGCCATTTAGCATCACCATCTTCATTGGTCAGCCATCGTTTCAGAGCTTCAATATCATTACTAGAACCAACAAGTTTCTGCAATTGATACACATCATGTGTTTCTAGTGTAGTTGCAATTGCTTTTATACCCATGAGAATGGCTTGTTTTTCTGCAATTAGCCCTAAATCAATTTGCCTAAAGATATACTGAACAATATCTTGATCCGTTTCTTTATTTAATTCAAAACCATATGAGCGACCAACCTGATAAATCGTTCGTAAAGACATCACAATAGAAACAGGAACATCAATTGTAGAACCAATAACACCTGTTGCACCTGTTAAAGCACCTTGTACAGAAGCAACCCATTTATTTTGTTCAACCAAAGCCTGACTAATACGCTGAGATCGGCTGATGTCTCGAGTAAGCTCCTCTAAATTTTGAACACCAGCCTCATCTAATACAGCATCTACTGAGCTTATATTGTTGGTAAATGTATTGAGTTGGTCAAAAAGATAGTCTGAAACTTTATCTGAGAAATGTGGAGACACCAAATTTGCAACACGATCTATTGTTCCATAATGTCGCCCTAATAATTGTCGAGATACTTGCGGAACATGTGTACGCAATAATTGTTGTGGGTTTTCATATATATTTGTATCAAACATACTTTTAGATCGTGCAGTTCCTTCAACAACACTGGCTTTATCAATCTCCAAGTTTTGTTTGGAAATATCATTTGCTGTTGCTTGTTGAATAACGTCCAAGCCAACCTCACTGAGCTTTTTAGCCACTCCAAAAGCATTAGTGAGGAATCCCCTTGATCGTTTATTATTAGAATCTTTCATTATTCCCCACTCTCCCAATTATTCGGTTTATTAAGTAAATACTAGGCTTAGTCTACATTTATCTCAATGTTATTATGTATCTTTGACTTAAATACAGACACCCAACCACATTCATTATACAACTCAATAATAGGCATAATATTTGCCATAAGAATTCAAAATTCTTTCTGCTATTATGATCACATTGAAAGTATATTGAGAAGTGCTTCTAGTTTTAACGCAGACGGACGTTTTAGAAACCCACACCTCAGTATTATCACTATATAAAGGATCTGTAGATGAAACGTGTTGTAATCACTGGCATGGGCATTAACTCATGTATTGGTAATACATTAGAAGAAGTGAACCACTCTTTACAAAATGGGATTTCAGGAACACGTCTTAATCCAGTCTACCAAGAACTAAACTTTAAAAGTCATATCAGTGCAGCTGCTGCTCAAGATTTCGATGGAATTGACCGTCGTTTAAAGCGTTTTATGGGCGTTTGTGCAATGTACGCTTACAATGCTGCAGTTGCTGCAGTAGAAAATGCAGGCTTAACTGCTGAACAACTTGGTGGCAATCCACGTTATGGTATTGCAGGTGGTTCAGGTGGTGGTTCAACTGCTTCTGTTGTAGAAATGAATGAACTTTTAGAAACTAAAGGTGCTCGTAAAGTTGGTCCATTCTTTGTTCCACGTAACATGACCAACACAATTACAGCAAACGTTGGCGTTGCATTTAAACTGCAAGGTGTTGCTCATACAATTACAAGTGCTTGTGCAACTTCTGCGGATGCAATTGGTTATGCATACAACCTAATTCAATTAGGCAAACAAGATTTAATGCTTGCAGGTGGCGGTGAAGAAGATCATTGGTCACAAAGCTTATTATTTGATGCAATGGGCGCACTTTGTTCTAAATATAATGATACCCCTGAAACTGCATCTCGTCCTTACTCTGCTGACCGTGATGGTTTCGTTATTGCTGGTGGCGGCGGTTTTGTTGTTCTTGAATCTTTAGAACATGCTCAAGCTCGTGGTGCAAACATTCTTGCTGAAGTTGTTGGTTACGCTGCAAACTCTGATGGTGCAGACATGGTTGCACCAAGCGGTGAAGGTGCAACGCGTTGTATCCTTATGGCTTTAGAAGAAGCTAAACAACACGGCGTCGATAAAATTGACTATGTAAATACACACGGTACATCTACTCCTGCCGGTGATATTACAGAGTTAAATGCAATGGGCCGTGCTTTTGGTGAAGGTAATGTTCCTCCACTAAGCTCAACTAAATCTATGACAGGTCATAGTCTTGGTGCGGCAGGCGTTCAAGAAGCAATCTATTCTATTCTTATGATGCAAAATGACTTTATTGCACCAAACATCAATGTAACTGAACTTGATGAGGGTACAAAAGGTTATGACATCGTACTTGAAAAACGTGAAGCAAAATTGAATACTGTAATGAGTAACAGTTTTGGCTTTGGCGGCGTAAATGCTTGCCTAATTTTCAAGAAGTGGGATGAATAATCCCTAAAAAGGATATTCAATGGATGCTCCTTCAGATGCTTTCTTATGGGTAAAAGCATTACATATAATTGCCGTGGTATGTTGGTTTGCAGCTTTATTCTATCTACCACGCTTATTTGTTTACCATGCTATGAGCGATGATGTAACAAGCCATCAACGCTTTGAAGTCATGGAGCGCAAGTTATACCGTGGCATTATGTGGCCTGCCATGATTGCAACACTCATTACAGCTCACTTTTTAGTGGATTGGGGTGATGCAACCAGACATTACCATGAAGCAATGTGGTTTTATCTTAAAGTTGGTTTAGTAGGGTTATTGGTGATTTACCATTTAGTATGTGGTTATTACCGTAAAAAACTGATTAACAATGCGCATTATAAATCACATAAGTTTTGGCGTTACTTCAATGAAATGCCAACGCTAATTTTAGTTGCGGTTGTTATTTTAGTTGTTGTTAAACCAAGTTTCTAAAGTTTGTAGATATTCAATATTATAAAAAAGCCTCCAAAACTGGAGGCTTTTTTACATTTCATACTTTACTTATTCAAAATATTAGAACTTCATTTTTTCAATACGAGGCTTATAAAAAATACGATACGTAACCGCAAGGATAACCAACCACAATGGACTAATAATTAATGCCTTTAAGGTATCAGGCTCTAGACTAAGAATAACCAAAGCAAAGAGCAAGAATGCCAATACAACGTATGACATTGCCACACCGCCTGGCATTTTGAATTTAGATTTTTCATGTAGCTCAGGTTTCAATTTACGGTAGCGGATGTAACACACCATAATTAAACCCCAAATACTAATAAATAAAATGACACATAGCGAACTTGCTAGTGTGAAGGCTTCCATTGTATTAGGTACAAAATATTGAAAAGCTGCGCCAATCATAATAAATGAACATGAGAAATATAAACCTTTTGCAGGCACTGCACGTCTAGAAAGCTCTGCAAGCTTTTGAGGAGCCTGCCCTCCACGCGCTAAACCAAACAACATACGACTTGTGGAGAATACACCACTATTCATAGATGACATTACAGATGAAAGTACAACCAAATTCATAATAATTGCTGAAACTGGAATACCTGCATGCAAGAACAAACTTACAAATGGACTTTGGTCTGCAGGAATTTCAACCCACGGTGTAACCGCCATAATCATAAGTAATGAAAGTACATAAAAAAGAATGATCCGAGTTGGAATTGCATTTACCGCTTTAGGTAGATTTTTCTCAGGATCTTTAGTTTCTGCAGCCATTGTTCCAAGCAATTCAACACCAACAAAGGCGAACATTGCTATTTGGAAACCTGCTAAAAAGCCCATTGCACCTTTAGGGAACATTCCGCCATGTGACCAAATATTACTAAAGCTTGCAACTGAACCTGTTGGTGCTTGGAAGCCAGTGAATACCATGTATCCACCAATTACAATTAAACCAATAATGGCTAAAATTTTAATTAAAGCAAACCAAAACTCAATTTCACCAAACAACTTAACGGTTACAAGGTTAATACCAAGAATAAAGATTACGCATGCAGCACTAATTAAGGCTTGTCCCATTGGGGTAAATACCATATCAGGCGGTAACCAAAAGCTTAAATAATTAATAATTGCAGCTAAATCGGCAATACCAACCAACACCCAACCTAACCAATATGACCAACCAATATAATAACCGGCACTGGGTCCTATTAAATCGGTTGCCATATCAATAAAAGACTTATAGTGTAAATTTGAAAGTAGAATTTCACCTAAAGCACGCATTAAAAAGAAGAACATGAAACCAATAATCATGTAAATAAACAGAATTGATGGGCCTGCTAGAGAAATGGTTTTCCCCGATCCCATAAACAACCCTGTTCCAATCGCACCACCAATCGCAATTAATTGTAAATGTCGATTGGATAGTTTGCGTTGTAATTCATTGGATGATGACTTTGCATCATCAAGACCTGTTGTTTTCATAATAAAACATCCATTTAACCGTCTTTTTCAAAGCTAGATAACATACTTTGATTTAAATCCTAAAACCAAACATTTATGTTATTTTTCACGCTTAATCATGAATAAACTCACAATGAAACGTCTAAACAATTACTTTAAATCGTTTTTTTAATTACCTATTAATGTTGTGCTGCTGTCACTGCAATTTCAATTAACCAGTTTGGATTGACCAAATCGGCTTGAATAGTGGCACGTGAAGGTGTCTCGTGTCCTTTCAACCAATCAACCCAAATTGAGTTTACCGTTTGAAAATCACTTAAATTTTTGACAAATAATTGTGCGGATAAAAGACGTGTTTTATCGGTATTCGCTAGTGCCAATAACTGGTCAATTGTATTTAAAATTTCTGTAGTTTGACCTGCAACATCGTTATCTGTGTTTTTAGGTACCTGCCCAGACAAGTAAACAACTTTGTTAAATACCACAACTGAGCTCATGACTTCGTTTGTGTTAAATCTTTGAATATCTAATTGAGACATTTTTCTTTCCTTTTATTGTGATTGCACAAAGTTCACACGTGCTGTCACAGCACACATCAACTCGTATCCAACTGTTCCTGAAGTTATTGCAACTTCATCAATTGATAAAATAATGCCTTGAGAAGAATATCCCCAAAGCACAACCTCACTTCCAATTTTTGCTTGTTTTATATGAGTAAGATCAACAACAAGCATATCCATGCTAACCCGCCCAATTGTTGTTGTTCGAATAGAATCTACCAATACGGGAGTTCCTGTTGCCGATATACGCTGATAACCATCGGCATAACCACAGGCAACAACACCAATTTTCATGTCGTGTTCAGCAATGAAATTTGAACCATAGCCCACGCTATCGCCTGCTTTTATATTTTGCATGGCAATAATTTCGCTTCTTAAACTCATGGTCGGTTTAAGATTCCAATCTTGAATATGATGTGTTGGGTAATCGGGAGAACTTCCATAAAGCATAATACCGCTACGAACATAATCCGACCGAAGATGATTTGAATGTCTTAATATAGCAGCGCTATTACTCATTGATGTTTTACCTTCAAGCCTTTGGGTAATAGATTCAAAAATGTCTTGTTGATATTTCACACCATCTTGTCCAAAACGCTCACCATCAGCATCTGAAAAGTGCGTCATGTGCGTAATAGATTGGACAACATTCAGGGTTGAAAGTCTTTGCCAAACTTGAGGGTATTGCTCAGGAGTAAATCCTAAACGATTCATCCCACTGTTCATTTTTAAGAAAATGTCAAATTTAGCTTCAAGGTTAAGCTGTGAAAATTGCTCAAGCCATTCAATTTGATGTTCACTGTGAACTGCGAAGCTCATTTGATATTTCTGACAAAAATACAAATCATCAAAAGCAAAAACACCTTCAAGCAAAAGCAATTGGCGTGTACAGCCTAAAATACGTAATCGTTTGCCCTCATCTAAATCAATAAAGGCAAAACCATCTGCTGCTTGAAATGCCTGATAAACACGCTCAATACCATGCCCATAAGCATTTGCCTTAACAACAGCAAATACTTTGCTATGAGGCATACTTTTGCGTGCAATATCTAAATTATGTTGCAACGCATCATGATGAATGATTGCTGTAATTGGACGTGGCATTTTCTCTTCCTTGAGCGACCAAATAACAAATAAACTGTTACGCTACGGCATAACGTTGCAACGATAAGCCTTCAGTACTAATTTCAGGCGTTTTATTTAACACCAAATCACTCATCAATTTCCCTGAACCACATGCCATAGTCCAACCTAATGTGCCATGACCTGTATTAAGGAATAAATTTTTAAAGCGTGTAGCCCCTATAATTGGCGTACTGTCTGGTGTCATTGGGCGTAAACCTGTCCAAAAACTGGCGTTTTCCAAATCTCCACCTGGGAATAAATCTCGTGTTACCATTTCTAAAGTTCCACGACGATCTTCATTTAAGCCCAAATTAAAACCACTCAGTTCTGCCATGCCACCAACACGAATACGCTCATCAAAACGTGTAATCGCAATTTTGTAAGTTTCATCTAATACTGTCGATTGTGGTGCAAAAGCAGAGTCGATAATTGGTACTGTTAATGAATAACCTTTAACAGGATACACAGGCAAATCTAGATCGAGTGGCTTTAAAAAATCACGTGAATAACTACCAAAAGCAAGTACGTATTTATCGGCAGTGAGCACTTCACCATTCACCAATACGCCTTTAATCTCATCACCTTCAACAATGAGTTTTTCAACGTTTGAATTGAATTGGAACTTCACACCTATCGCTTTAGCATGATCTGCCAAAGAATTTGTAAAAATATAGCAATCGCCTGTTTCATCATTTGGTAAGTGTAAACCACCAACCAACTTATCTTTTGCATTTGCAAGTGCTGGTTCAACACGCGCTAAACCTTCGTTATCCAACAACTCAAAAGCAACACCAGTTTCTTTTAATACTTCAATATCACGTTGAACTGCTTCTAACTGAGCTTCATTACGGAAAACTTGTAATGTGCCTTTAGAACGGTTTTCGTAAGAAATACCAATATCTTCACGCAATTTTTTTAAACAATCACGGCTATATTCTGCAACACGAACCATTCGTTCTTTATTAATTGCATAACGATCTGCATTACAGTTTTTTAGCATTTGCGCCATCCATTGCAATTGCCACATGCTTCCATCAATATTAATGGCAAGTGGTGCATGGTGTTGAAACATCCACTTTACTGCTTTAAAAGGAATTCCAGGTGCAGCCCACGGCGTCGAATATCCCGGAGAAATTTGCCCTGCATTACCAAAGCTAGTTTCTTCCGCAGGACCAGTTTGACGATCCAACACAGTAACTTCTGCTCCTTGCTGCGCAAGATAGTACGCACTGGTCACACCAATTACTCCACTACCCAAAACAATAACGCGCATTTCGAATCCCTCGAATATATTTCAGTTGATTTAACTAGTATATTTTTGGTTAGATAGTTAAATTCACTAAATTAGAACCATTCATCTAGGTAATTTAATATTTTTGTCCTGATTTTTTGAGAATAAAAGGAAATTATTCATGCGACCATTAGATAGAACGGATAGACAGATTTTAAATATTTTGCAAAAAGATGGACGAATTGCAATCAGCGAATTGGCATCTCGAGTAAACCTATCAACAACACCATGTTCAGAACGTGTAAAACGCCTAGAACGTGAAGGTATTATTATGGGATATCATGCACGTGTGAATCCTCAACTCATTGATCGTAATTTATTGGTCTTCTTAGAAATTAAACTTTCAGCAAAGTCTGGTGATGTATTTGATCAAGTAGCACGTGATTTAGTCGAAATTCCAGAAGTTTTAGAATGTCATTTAATTTCAGGTGAATTTGATTACCTCGTAAAAGCTCGCTTAAAAGAAATGAGTGCATATAGACGTTTGTTGGGTGACCTATTAAAAAAGCTCCCATCCTCTGCCTCATCACATAGTTATATCGTGATGGAGGAAGTAAAAGAGAGCTTATTTATTGATATGAGCTAATGCTTTTGAGTGCTACTTATTTAATTGTAGGTAGATATTCAAGCAAGCTAGAGAATACTTGAATACGTGCTTTAGGTTCAGCACGCGTGATTTCATCATCCGAACCATAGCCATATTCAACTGCTATTGCTTCAATACTATTTTTACGCGCACCTAAAATGTCATATTCACGATCACCAATCATCAAACAGTTTTCTGCCAACAATGCTTCTTGTTCAAGAATATAGGCAATCAATTCTGCTTTATTGGTACGCTCACCTGTAAGCTCACTACCGTAAATGACTTTAAAATATTGAGCCAAATTAAAGTGTTCTAAAATTTGTTTGGCGTATATCGTTGGCTTTGCTGTTGCAACATATAAGGTATATCCACGTTCATTTAGAACCTTAAGTGTTTCCGCAACTGTTGGATATACTAAATTTTCAAACAAACCCGTTACAGAAAAACGTTCACGATAACCCAATAATGCTTGCTCGGCTAAATCATCATTTACCGATACATTTAATATTTTTGCCAAAGATGCCTTTAATGGCGGTCCAATAATCCAATCGATATTCACATCATCTGCAATAGGATGCCCAATTTTATTTAAGCCATAACGTGCCGAAGTGGTAATTCCCACTTTTGGGTCTGTCAAAGTTCCATCTAAATCTATGAGTACAGTATTAATCACGGAGTAAACTCTTTCCTAGTTTTACGGTTTCACACATTCGATAAAAAAGGCTATCGAGTGTTGAATCAATTTTACCTATACTAACGCAAATTGAATAATTAAAGGATGAGCCTGTGCGCCCAACAGTACTTTGTTTTTCTGGATTAGACCCATCTGGCGGTGCTGGCTTACAAGCAGATATTGAAGCTATTGGTCAAAGTGGTGCTCATGCTGCTATTGCTTGTACAGCATTAACCATTCAAAACTCACAACAAGTTTTTGGTTTTGAAGCAACATCAAAAGAGTTACTACTTTCTCAAGCAAATGCAGTTGTAGGTGACTTACCTATTCATTGTGTTAAATCTGGCATGTTAGGTACAACAGACAATATTGCCGCACTTGCTGAATTCTTAACAATCCATGCAGATTACCAATATGTTTTAGACCCTGTTTTAGTTGCAAATAGCGGTGGCTCTTTGGGTGATCAAGCAACATTGGTTAAAGCATTTGCACAGCTTATTCCTTTAGCGACTATTTTAACGCCAAATACAGTTGAACTTCGTGCTTTAACAGGTATAGAAGATTTAGAACAAGCAACAGCAAAACTATTTGAAATGGGTGCTCACGCTGTTTTAGTCAAAGGCGGTCATGAAGATACTCCTGACTACATTCGTAATGCTTTATATATTCAAGGTGAACTCATTTCCGAAACTAAATGCCCGCGTTTAGAAGGTGAATACCATGGTTCAGGCTGCTCACTTGCAAGCTTTATAGCAGGACGCTTGGCGATGGGTGATACATTAAAAGATGCAGTACATCATGCAGAAACATGGTTGTTTGGTGTACTAAAAAATGCAGATACACCTGTTCTTAACGGTCAAAAAATTCCAAAACGTTTTTAATTTTCCATACCTTAATAAAAAAGCCTATTTCTAATAGGCTTTTTTATTGTCAATTCGGCAAATAGAAAAATTATCTAAAAATTAAAAAAGATCCACCTCAACGTACAAATTAACCTCGCACTGACATTATTGTTAAAAACACGACTGATAAAATTGATTCAATATGCACAAACACAATATATTCAATTTACAAAATTACACTAGTAAGAACTGCGAATAAAAATAAACATATAATTATATTATTCAGTATCTTAAATAAAATAAAATTCGAGTTTTTACTCTAATTTTGCCATTTCTTATATTTTACATATAAGATAAAACGACAAAAACAATGTCATGTTCAGCCATTTACCTTGATAGTTTCGGCAATTTACCATGTATGAAATTGGCAAAAACAATCTTGTAAATTGCCAAATATATTTTTTTAATGTCATTTAGGTCAAATATCCGTGAACGCAAAAGAGTCTGAAGTATTTAACGCTAGCAGAGACACAATTAGTATCCACTTTGTGAATGCTGCCCTGACTGGGGTAAAACGCTTAGGCATGGATGTAGAAACTTTGCTGTCTCACGTTGGCATTGAAGCAGAATTATTACGCCAGCCTAAAGCACGTATTTCCCCTGAACAATACACACGCTTTGTAAAAATGTTGTGGATGGTGACTCAAGATGAGCACATTGGCTTTACAGCAATACAGCCACGTCGCTTAGGCTCATTTGCCATTATGTGTCAGCTGATTATTCATGCAAAAACGCTTGGTGATGCTTTAGAACTTTCAACACAATTCTACAAGCTCTTCGGCGATGATTGGTGCGTGAATCTTGAACGTGATAAACACGAAGCACGTTTAGTTCCTCTCATTCCTCAAGAAAGTGATCCAGATCATTTCATGACTGAAAGTATGCTGATGATTTGGCATGGTCTTGCATCTTGGTTAATTGACCGTCGTATTCCACTAGAACGTGTACACTTCGGTTATGAGCGCCCTAATCATGCAGATGAATACGATGCGCTATTCTTTGCACCTGTAATGCAATTTGATACACCGCGAACAGAAATTACCTTCGCAGCAGATTATTTAGATCTACCTATTCGTCAAACAGAAGAAACGCTTGAGGAGTTCTTAAAGGCCGCTCCTGCTCAACTTCTTGTGAAATTTAAAAACACCAACTCATTAACTTCACGTATTCGTGATGTATTAAAGAGCCAAATTGGTGAAGAAATGCCAACGCTTAATGATGTGGCTTCGATGTTGTACTTATCTCCACAAACATTACGACGTCGTTTAGCTGCTGAAGGGAAAAGCTATCAAGGTGTAAAAGATGCTTTACGTCGAGATGCGGCAATTCATTTACTCTTAAACCCAACATTAACGCTTGAAGATGTTGCTCAACAAGTTGGTTTTAGTGAAACAAGTACATTCCACCGTGCATTTAAAAAGTGGACAGGTGTCACACCAGGTCTATACCGCCAGCTTCACGGTTATCATTAATTTTTAATCTAAAAAAGCTCATGTTCAACATGGGCTTTTTTTTTTGCGTAAAGCTCTATACTTCCAACCAATCCTCATGATTGAGGTTTAAAAAAATACGGATATATTAAATGTATATCATCAATACAATAAAAATAATGCAAAAGTGATTTGGCTAAAAACTGAAGCCAAATACATAGTTTTTAATCTCTAGTTTCAATAACAAGCTTGGACGTGAACACAAATATTCAGCCCTATATTGGTGCTTTTATGATATAAGATTAATCAATTCATACTTTTTTTCATTTCAATTGGTATTGATTATGTCAGATCAAACTTCTCCAGAAAAATCTCCTTGGGGCTGGAAAGCACTTATTTTATTCACGATTGGTGGCATCCTTTTTCTAGGATTTTTCTACTTGGCTGTGACCAACGAACCTGACTATATGCCAAGTCAAAAAGCTAAAGAAAATACACAACAACATGCTTTTAAAAATGCACCTGCAATGTCTCAAGAATCTTTAGAGAAAGCTCAAGCAGATAAAGCTGAACGTGAAGGAATGGCTAGCGATATGCATAACATGTCTGCTGAAGAACATGCTCAAATGTCCGATGCTTCAAGTGCGCATGGTCATTAATATTCGTTATTTTTTAATGTGAAAAAGCGAGATTTATTATCTCGCTTTTTTTATATCAATTTAGACTTCAAATAAAGATAAATCCATATCTATATGTGGAATTCCACAATCTAAATAAAACTCACCTTTTTGCTGAAAACCAAGACTATTATAAAAAGGAATAGCATGTTTTTGTGCGGACAATTGAACGTGATGGCGACCTTGATTTTTAGCCGTTTGTATTATTTCAAGCATAAGTAATTTACCAATACCCAAACCTCTATGCGAGTTTAAAACCGCCACACGCCCAATGCTATCATTTTGCAATAAACGTGCTGTCGCAATTGCTCTCTCTTGATCATAAACAATAAAATGAAGACTGATAAGATCTTGATCATCCCACTCATCAGCTTCTGCAATATTTTGCTCTTCTATAAAAACAGCACGGCGAATCACTTCTGCATACTGTTTTAATTCCTGCCAAGTGCCTAAAACTATCTTATATTGGCTCATCCTTTCACCTTAGCACTTACACCCAATATTTTGCTGATCCCATTGATCATTCATTAAAAGTTCTAATGAATGTTTTTTAATACCATACATGTCTTTCAAAGCTTGGATTTGATGTAAAACACTTTGATCAGGCTCAACATAGTCTTTACGCTTTGTCGCTAGAATCATTTTATTTTTACTCGTATGTTCTAAAGCAACAAACTCAAATACTTTAGTTTCATAACCGTATGCTTTCAAAATTAATGCACGAATGGTATCGGTTAACATTTCTGCTTGTTGCCCTGCATGAATACCAAACTGCAACATCGGTTGTAAAACCTGAGGTGCTTTGAGCTGAGGTCTTAATTCTTTATGACAACATGGCGCACACATAATCATTTGAGCATTTAAACGAATACCTGTGTGAATCGCAAAATCTGTTGCAACATCGCATGCATGAAGCGCAATCATCACATCTAAACGCTCTGGTGCGTATGTACGTACATCACCTTGGAAAAAATCGAGTTGATTAAACTGAGCATCTATCGCTAAGTTTTGGCAAAACTGAACCATTTTCTCATTCAGTTCTACTCCTGTTACATACGGAGTTTGAAGATGCTTCGCCATATAATCGTATAATGCAAATGTTAAATAACCTTTGCCCGAACCAAAATCTACAACATGCAAAGCATGATCATCTGTTTTAATTTGATCTAAAGCACCTGAAAAAATTTCTACAAATTTATTAATTTGTTTCCATTTTCTTGCCATGCTTGGAATAACTTGTGCGTTTGTATCTGTAATGCCTAAGCCTTTTAAAAACGGACTGCTTTGTTCAACAAATCGATGCTTGGTTCGATCATGACCTTGTTGTTCATTTGCCTTAATCGAAGGTTTATTTTTACTTACACTTAACATCACTTTTTTCTTATTTTTTTTGAGTTGAAGTTCTTGTTCTGTTGTCATTAAATTGGCTTGCTTACATACACTCAAAAGTTCCATGGCAACATCCATTGTTTGTGCAATTGGAAAGTTCTTAGTGATATCTTGAGTCTTATATTTATATAAACAACTTAAAATTTGTTCATTTTGCAGTAAAATAACTCTTAAGTTTATTTTTTCTAAATTTTCTAGCTCACCTTTATACTGGCTAAAAATAAGTCGATCAAAACTTTGTATTTCAAGAGCTTGTTGTAAAGCTTCTAAAAACTGTTGTTCTTGAATTGAGAGATTTGCCAAGTGAGACATGAGTAAAACCTAAAGTAAATTGCGATTTAAGTGTAAATGTTCTTACACAAAAATGAAAATTCAATTACTATACAATTGTATATTTATAAATATGGCATAAGCTTATGAATGCGCCACTTGTTCAAGATTACGATAGTTCCGAAGAAAGAATTAATGTCTGGAGCCATGGAATTGGTGCCGTACTTGCCTGTATTGCTGCAGCTCTTATGATCTACAAAGGTAGTTATTTAAGTACTGGTCAATGGATGGGTCTGTGGGTTTATGGATTTAGCATGATCTTACTTTTTACAGGATCAACGCTTTACCATCTGGCAAAAACACCAGAGAAACGTTTTTGGTATAAAAAATTAGACCATACCGCAATTTATTATTTAATCGCGGGAACATATACACCCTATCTTGCGATTGCGATACCCACAGATAAAGCCAAATATTTATTAGTCGCACTTTGGGTAATTGCACTTATTGGAACACTATTCAAGTTAGTTTTCATTCATCGTTTCCAGAAAATTTCACTCATTGCATATTTAATCATGGGTTGGCTTGCCGTACTGGTCATAGATGATATGCAGAAGTATCTCTCTAAAGATGCACTCACTTTTTTAATCATTGGTGGATTATCTTATACGATTGGTGCATTGTTTTATGCATTAAAAAGAGTAAGATACACACACGCTATCTGGCATATTTTTGTATTGATAGGCGCAGGATCACAATTTCTGTCTATCTATCTTTACGTGATTTAATCATCTCATTCTTCATTTCAGTGACCCTGAGCGAGTCGAATTGAGAAGGTTGCCGTTGTTTTTTTAAGAAATTACGTTTTTCGAAAAAAGATTACGCTTTTAAAACTAAGTTTTTTTAATTTTATTAAGTGTAAGGTTCCTAATGTCGTCTTCGAATACTGCTGCTACTCAGCAACCAACCAATTCAAAATTTCGTGTACTTACTGCAAGCTTAGTAGGTACAACAATCGAATTCTTCGATTTTTATATTTACGCAACTGCTGCTGTTATTATTTTTCCACATTTGTTCTTCCCTGCAAGTACAGATCCAATGACGGCAACCATTCAATCTCTTGCTACATTCGCCATTGCATTTATTGCCCGTCCTATTGGTGCCGCTTTATTTGGGCATTTAGGTGACCGTATTGGTCGTAAAGCAACACTTGTTGCTGCACTATTAACGATGGGTATTTCAACTGTTTGTATTGGTTTATTACCAACTTATGCTCAAATTGGTATTGTTGCCCCATTATTACTTGCTCTTTGCCGTTTAGGACAAGGTTTAGGTTTGGGTGGTGAATGGTCTGGTGCTGTACTTCTAGCAACAGAAAACGCACCTGAAGGTAAGCGCGCTTGGTACGGTATGTTCCCGCAACTAGGTGCACCTATTGGCTTTATTCTTGCAACAGGCTCATTTCTAACGCTTGGTCACTTCATGACTGAAGAAGCATTCATGCAATGGGGATGGCGTATTCCATTTATTTCAAGTGCTTTACTTGTAATTGTTGGCTTATGGATTCGTTTAAAACTTCATGAAACACCTGCTTTCCAAAAAGTTTTAGATAAACAAAAAGAAGTAAACGTTCCATTTGTTCAAGTATTTAAGAAACACTCTCGTATGCTTGTATTAGGCACAATTGCGGCTATTTGTACATTCGTTGTGTTCTATCTTACAACAGTATTTGCATTACAATGGGGTACAACACAACTAGGCTATAGCCGTGAAGAGTTCCTAAAACTTCAGTTAGTTGCAACTCTTTGCTTTGCTGCTTTCATTCCTCTTTCTGCTGTTTTTGCAGAAAAATTTGGTCGTAAAGCAACATCAATTGGCGTATGTGTTGTTTCTGCTATTTTTGGTATTTTCTTCGCAGACTTACTTGAATCTGGTAACACATTTGTTGTGTTCTTATTCTTATGTATTGGTCTTGCAATTATGGGCTTAACCTATGGTCCAATTGGGACTGTGTTATCTGAAATTTTCCCAACTTCAGTACGTTACACAGGTTCTGCACTTACCTTTAACTTAGCTGGTATCTTTGGTGCATCTTTTGCGCCGCTCATCGCAACTAAGCTTGCGACTGGCTATGGTTTATATGCTGTAGGTTATTACTTAACAGCAGCATCAATTCTTTCACTTATTGCATTCTTAATGATTCGTGAAACTAAAAATGATGATGTAAACAATCAAGTTTAATAAGCGTAAAACATCCTAAAAAAACCAGCACAATGTGCTGGTTTTTTTATCTATTCAACTTAATGCAATTCAATAATATCAATCGTTGGTGGCACTCTAAAACGAAATGGTACTCCCACCATACCTGTTCCCACCGTCACAAAAACATCGGCGTGCTCATGATGATAAAGCCCTTTTTTATGACCCAATATTGATACTTTTTTCATAATATAATCGGTCAACCACGGCAACTCTACTTGTCCACCATGCGTATGCCCTGAAAGCATTAATGGACGGGTTGGTAGTTTAGGTACCATATCTACCGTATCTGGGTTATGAGACAGAATAATCCATGGTTTATCTTGAGGTAAGTCGGGCATATAGCGCATATCCGTTTTACCTGCCCACAAGTCACCAACACCCAATAATCGAAACTCATCAAAATCTACAATTTGACCTTCAATATCTAACACATTGTTTTGTTCTAATGCATTCGCAAGTAAGGCTTGAATTGGTGGTCCTGGATACTGTTCATCATGATTACCACTCACAGAATAAACAGGTGCTTGAATACCTTTTAAAACAGCAAGCTCTTGTACCAATTTATTCTCTGGCTCATAAGTCCAATCCCCTGCAACAACTACTAAATCAGGTTGTTCATGGTTAATTTTATCGACTATCAGTTTTAACTGACGCTCATGACCTGAAAATAGTCCAATATGCAAATCTGCAATGAGTGCAATTTTTACAGGTTTCTTTAATGGCTGATCTGGATTAATTTGATATTGCGTTTTTTGAACTTTAATAAAAAATGGCTCAATAAAACGGGCATAAATTAAAATACCACTCACTAAAACAATAAAAATCGTTTCGTGAATTGAATAATATTCAAAAAAGCCTGCATATAGGCTAAAAATAAACACAGGAATAAGTAAATAAGATAAATAAAATGCAAGTAAGTGTACAAACGATTTAAATGGATGAATCGTTTCAGTATTTGATTGACTTACCCATGCCTGAGAAACGCCCCAAATCGCAAGCAGACCCATCACGATATAAAAATATATAATCATTGAACTTGGATCCCACATATTTATTCTCTACATTTGCTTGACGTTAATATTACGTCCTTATCTTTATCTTTTCACAGCTGGGAATTATACTCAAACCAAATTTTTTCTATTCTATTTTTATCTAGAACTACAAGGATTGTTCTCTTGCAAGATCAACAAAATATTCATCAATCGAATTCTAGCGCACTCGCCAAAATTCTACTTGTGAGTACACTTGTGATTGGTGTTCCTGCATGTTCAACACTTCCCAAACAAATTCCACAACCTATTCAACATGCATTTGATATCAATACATCAACAACATCACTTGCACAAATTATTGAACCGCTACGCGAAAAAAATCCAAATTTAACGGGTTATCATATTCTATACGACCCACTTGAAGCGCTTGCAGCACGTATCCATCTTATTGAACGTGCAGAAAAAACTTTAGATTTACAATACTATATTTGGGATAACGACAAAATAGGTGCCCTTGCATTACATGCAATTATACAAGCTGCCGATCGTGGCGTTAAAGTGCGTCTATTGGTAGATGATAATAATGCAAAGAAAATGGAAGGCATTTATCTCGCATTAGATCAACATCCTAACATTAGCGTTAAGCTTTACAATCCATATCGCTTCCGCCACTACCGTGCTATGGACATGGTATTAGATTTAAAACGTATTAATCGACGTATGCACAATAAGAGCTTTATTGTCGATAATCAACTTGCGCTCATTGGTGGGCGTAATATGAGTAATCAATACTATAATGTAAGTGATAAATACCAATTTGCTGATGTAGATGTCATTTTGGCAGGTACTGCTTCTGATGACATCATCCATTCTTTCGATGAATATTGGAATGATGACTACGCCTTTCCCGTTATCCAACTAGTCAATCCTAGACATTACACCCTGCGCTATGATGGTTTAAAGCAACAACTTGAAGAGCATTATCAGGAAGCAACTGTTCAAAATTATTTGAATTTAGCCTATCGATCTCAAGCATTTGAAGAGTGGTTGAATAATAATATTCAGTTCGATTGGGTGCGTGCAGAAGTTGTGAGTGATTCACCAAGTAAAATAAAATCTAAAGCATCAAAAGAAGAGCATTTAAACTTCCAACTACTTAAACACTTAGATCAGCCAGTAAAAAGTGTAGATATCATTTCTGCTTATTTTGTACCAGAAAAACAAGGCTCTGAAAAACTCAGTGAATTGGCAAATTCTGGCGTAGATGTTCGAATTTTAACAAACTCATTTCAAGCCAATGATGTCCCTGTTGTTCATTCATTTTACTCAAAATATCGACAAGAACTTTTAGAAAATCATGTTCAACTTTATGAGTTTCTACATGCACCATTACAAAATAACTTGTATGCAAATACAGAAGAGCTTTCTAAAAAAGCGAAAGTAAAACTCAAAGGCTTAAGTCGTTCAAGTTTACATGCCAAACTTATGACTATTGATGAGAAACAAGTTTTTATCGGTTCTTTTAACTTCGACCCACGCTCATCTTATTTAAATTCTGAAATTGGTGTTTTACTCAATAGTCCAACTTTAGCACGTACAGTTCATCAAACGATGAATTTAAACCTACCTAAATATGCCTATAAACTCGTTTTAGACTCAAAAAACAATATTAATTGGCAACTAAAAAAAGAAGATGGCTCTATCGAAACCTTACGTAAAGAACCCAAGTTAAAATGGTATAAAAAAGCAGCCTTGAAATTTGTTTCATGGCTGCCATTAGAAGGTTTTATGTAGTTATGAATTAGAGGGTGGAGATCTCAATACTTCTTTTTGTAATGTCGCCAATCCTTCAACCATTTTTTTCTGAACAAGTGCTGTTAAAGTATCAACTGTATGACCTTCTACCGAAATTGGAGCTAAAGCCATTAAGTGAGCTGTCACCTTCGGCATTTCAACCACCTTTTTCACATGCTCTGCAAAACTAGTATCACCAATAAAAGGCGCAACCATATCTTGTTCGCCGTTTTTATTTACATAGCAAATTACACAAGCTTGTACAGGACGTTGTGCTTCAATTGCAGCACCTAAAATTCGACCATGTACTTTTTTAATTCGCGTACCATCTGTTGTCGTTGCTTCAGGAAAAAACAAAACAGGAATATCCTGTTTTAAGAATTCAGCAATTTGCTCTCGGATACGAACAGAATCTCCTGATCCACGCTTAATAAATAATGTACCACCACCTTTAGCAAGTTTTCCAAGCAAGGGCCATTTTTCAATTTCAGCTTTTGCCAAAAAGAAAACACGTGCCCCAGAACCCAATACGGCGATATCTAACCATGACACATGATTACTCACCCACAATGCAGGTGTACGCGGAATTTCACCATGAACCTTCACTTCAATATTAAATTCACGACATAACTTTCTACAAAAATACTGTACATAGCGCGTATTTTTAGGATTATTTGAATCTTTGTATAAACCATAGCGGTAAACCAAATAAAACCCCTGAAGAACCGTGGCTGTACCTGTAATGAGCTTTTTGGAATAAAGAAAAAATTTAGAAATCGCGTTCATATTTAATATTTAAGTTATTAAAGTTGCAGGAGCAATAAAATGATCACACTAAACGTCATCATGATTTGACATTATCTTATACTTTTCATTGCCAACTTGCATTGATTATAAAAAGCGAACATAAAAATCATTTTTACCAATTTCAATTCAATATTCAAATCAAATAAACTAAATCAATCGAAATATTAAATCAAAAAGTGATTCTTATGAACTCTCAAGAAAATGATCAAACACAGAATACCATTCGCTACTCAACAGCACTACAAATGATCCTTGGTGGATGTATTTTATATTTTGGTACGATCATTACTTTTGCTCATCTTTTTGTTGCAGCGCTGTAATAAATAGCAAAGCACACCTTACAGATATACTCTAGAATATAACTTTATTATTTTCTAGAGATTCGGCTGAGTGATAGATTTAACGGAACATCAAGTTGGTGAACGAGTTATTCTTGTAAGCGTCATTGTACAAATGCTCAATGATCTTGATGCAGATGAATTTTTCCTTCTCGCAAAATCTGCGGGTGCCGAAATTTTAGAACACATACATGCACAGCGCATAAAACCAGATGCCAAACTTTTTATTGGCTCAGGCAAAGCAGAAGAAATTGCCCAACGTGTTCAAGAGTTAGATGCAAACCTGGTTATTTTTGATCATGCACTTACCCCTGCTCAAGCACGTAATTTAGAAAAAATTATGAAGTGTCGAGTTGTAGATAGAACCGAACTCATTCTCGATATTTTTGCACAGCGTGCACGCACCTACGAAGGTCGTTTACAAGTTGAACTTGCTCAGCTTCAACATCTTGCATCTCGGCTTATTCGTAGTCGAGGAGATTTAGATAGCCAAAAAGGTGGTATTGGTTTACGTGGTCCTGGGGAAACACTACTAGAAACAGACCGCCGATTACTGCAATTACGTATGGGGCAACTCAAAGCCAAAATTGCAAAGGTTAAACAAACTCGTCAGCAAGGTCGTTTAGCACGCCAAAAAGCAGCAATTCCAACCGTATCCTTGGTTGGATATACCAATGCAGGAAAATCTACACTTTTTAATATTTTAGCCAATAGTGATGTTTACGCAGCAGATCAACTTTTTGCCACACTAGACCCTACCTTACGTGCATTAGAATGGGATGGTATTGGTAAACTTGTACTCGCAGACACAGTTGGCTTTGTACGCAATCTATCTCACTCATTGGTCGACTCATTTAAAGCAACTCTTGAAGAAACTCTTGAAGCAACATTACTACTACATGTTATTGACTCAAGTAGCCCCGACATGTTGGAACAAATTGAAGCTGTTGAAAAAGTTTTAACAGAAATTGGCGCAGAAGTTCCAATTATTCGGGTATATAACAAAATTGACCAATCAAAAGAAGAAGCTAAAATTATTTATGCAAAACCCCATTTACCCGATCGAGTTTATGTCTCTGCACATAGTGGAAAAGGTTTAAATTTACTCAAAAAAGCAGTCCATGAAGCCTTAATGGGGCAAATCCAAAGTTTTGAATTAACACTCAAACCTTCTTATGGAAAGTTACGTACTCAACTTTACTCCTTAAATGTAATTCAATCTGAACACTATGATGATGAAGGTAATTTACATCTTCATGTCATTATGTCACCACAAAAAATTGAACAGCTTATTAAACAAGCACATTTACCAATTGATGAAATATTAGGCGAAAAAGCAAAAGTTTTTCAAAGACAGTTAGAAGAGTTTGAAATTCAGGACAAAATCGATTAAAACTTGATTAGTAACGGATTGAAAGAAAAATAAAATGGAATTTTTTAAAGGTATTGATTGGAGTGCATGGGTTGGAACCATATTACTCATTGTAGGATTTCGTGAATCTGCACTTTGGATTACGACACAATTCAATCATCCTGAGCTCGGGAATTTGGTCGGTCTTCTCAGCTTACTTAGTGCGCTGTTCTTATGGCGTACATTTGGAAAACTTCCAATTCGTCTGGTCGATACCAACAATAAAATTATGAAAGAAAGCGCATTTGCATTTCTTCCTATTAGTGCTGGCTCTTTACTCATGATGATGCACATGGGTGAGAAAATTCCTGCTTTTTTACTTATTTTATTTATAAGTACCTTAATTCCCCTATGGGTTTACGCAAAAATGGCCAAGCGTTGGTTATAGGAGAATAAAAATGATTGGAATTATTTACGCTTTTATTATTACATTTGTAGCCTATATGCTTGCTAAACCTTGTAATAAAAAACTTCCACAAATACCGGTTATTGTTTTTGGTATGTTCTTTATCATGGGATTACTGTTCCTTTTCGGACTGCCCTATGAAGAATATATGAAAAATGCAAACCCAATTTTCAACAACCTACTGGGTTACGTAACTGTTGCTCTTGCAATTCCTTTAGCAGCAATGCGTTACGATGATTTACCTCTCAAAAGCATTTTAGGTATTTTGCTATTTGCAAGCTTCAGTGCCGTTGCTCTTCCTATGGGACTTGCTTATCTATTACACATAGCAAGCCCAGATCTTATGGCTTTTGCAACACGAGCTGTCACAACACCTATCGCAATTAATATCGCGACTCTTTTACAAGCACCAATTAGCTTAGTCATTCTTATTGTTATTTTATCCGGTGTTATTGGCGCAGCATTTTCGCCCCTTATTTTACGTAACATTAATGATGAACGAGCGTCTGGACTTGCTTTAGGGCTTGCAGCGCATGCCATTGGAACGGCTCAAGCATGGCAACGAGGAAGTATTGCTGGTCGTTATGCAGCATTCGGTATGGCTGTAAATGCAGTATTTACAGCAGTCTGGCTACCTACCTTTATCCTTTTTTTACAAAGTAGTTAAACCTTAATTAATTTAAACTATTGTTTTATATTAAGATAAAACATATTATAAATATATTAACTTTCACGTGAAAAAGGATTATTAAATGAAAGTACTTCTACTTGCGACTTCACTTATATTATCTACAATTGGGAGTGCTGCATTTGCTGAAGATATCTCAGGAATATGGAAAAATATTGATGACAAAACAGGCTCATCTAAAGCCATTCTCGATATTCGTAAAGAAAAAAATGGCTCATATACGGCAAAAATTATAAAAATTACGCCACGCCCTGGCTATAACGCAAAAGAAACCTGTGTTAAATGTCCTGCTCCTTATACAAACCAACCTATTTTAGGTATGGATATTTTAAAAGGATTACAACATACAGGTAAGGGTGTATATGCAAACGGAAAAATTATCGATCCTCTTTCTGGAAATATTTACAGCACTAAAGCCAAATTAAGTAGCAATGGTAACCGCTTAACATTAAGAGGATACGTTGGTGTTTCTGCTTTAGGTCGAAGCCAAACATGGTTAAGAGTTGATTAAACTAAAAAGCCACTTTTAAAAGTGGCTTTTACCAAAAAAATAATACAAATCATTTAATAAAAAATGTTTTTTTAAATTTTAAGCGCTTAAATATTATAGTTTTATGTATTGACTAAATAATAAGCAATACGCTATTTTTGTAACTACAAAACAATAAATATCTTCTATCAAAAGGAATCTGATATGAAAATTATGTTCGTTCTAGCAAGTGCATTTGGGGTGTTTTTCAGTGCTCATACTTTTGCCAATGACATCACAGGAAAATGGTTACAAATTGATGATAAAACGGGGACTTCAAAAGCAATTATTGAAATTCGTAAAGATAACAACAATAGCTATATCGCTAAAATTGTAAAAGTTACACCGCGTCCTGGTTATACGCCTCAGGAAAAGTGTAAAAATTGCCCAGAACCTTATACCAACCAACCCATCTTAGGGATGGATGTACTAAAAGGCTTAAAGTTTATCTCTGAAAATAACTATGACAATGGCAAAATAATCGACCCTCTTACAGGTAAAATATATAGTGCCAAAGCAAAGCTTAACCCAACAGGAAAGCGCTTAACTTTACGTGGTTATATTGGTATATCAGCAATTGGACGTAGTCAAACGTGGATACGCCAAGAATAATTTAGCTAATAAAAAACCACGCTCATGCGTGGTTTTTTTTTATTTTTACAAATATTCTTCGCCAGTAATATACAAATATGCACCTAAAGGTCCCGACACAGCATTAGAAAAGTTACTTTTAATTGAATTCGCTAAATCACCCTCAAACACTTTTGTACCTTGATGAGTTAACTTTGAGCGTGCATCAATATAAATTTTCCCGCCAATATTTTCCCATAAATAACAAAAACCATAATCTTCTGATAAATAACGCTTAGACTCAGGATGAACCATCACATCAAAAAATCTGTAATGTAAGCCCTTATTCTCAAAACCATGTGAGTCACTAACATAGGCTAATTCTGGATATTCAGCCATCATTTTTTCAAATACAGAACGCTTAATTACCATAAAGCCTGTTGGTACTTCACTAATTTCAATAAAACCATGTTCATTGACATTAATATCAATTTGATTTGTACCTAGGGTAACAGAAGCATTAATTGGATATTTTTGATAGTGATTTCTAAAAGATTCTTGTGTCATTTTCTCAGGCAAACCATCTTTTGGCCATTCTTCTTGTTTTAAAGGATAGACCCCTGCTACAACATCATAATCAGACATTAATAAGCGAAATGCTGTATCTGGTTCAAAACCAATATCCGAATCAATCCAAAATAAATGCGTCCACTCCTTATTTTCTAGAAACATGGCCACAGCATTATTCCTCGCACGAGTAATTAAGCTTTCGCCACGCATTAAATAATATTGAGTCGGCATTCCTATTCTTGCAGCATGTGCCTGTAAATTTAATAAAGAACTCACATAATTATGAAAATATTTACCATCATGGCTAGGTGTCACAATTAACGGATAGATTTTTTGCAAATCTTCTACTTTTAACATTTCTATAATCCAATTATTTAATGATTATTATTTAATTTTTTTGATTTGATATGACACCATCCGAAAATGGCGTCTTTTCTTATTTTAAAACACTGGGTTATTAACAGCAAACTTCTTTTGATCTTCTAGTCGATATGCAACCAATTGATTACCCCAAACACAGCCACCATCAATATTTTGAATACAATCACTGATTGTTTTTGCTTCTAATGCAGCCCAATGACCAAAAATAATTTGATGTGTTTTTGCAGTTTTAGATTCAAACTTAAACCAAGGCTTAAAACCTTTTGGCATTGTTTCATCTAAGCTTTCTTTAAAGCTAAATTCTAAACGCCCTCCTGCGTCTGTTAAGCGCATGCGAGTTAAATAATTTGTGATACAGCGTAATCGAGCATAGCCTTCTAATTCATCAGACCAAAGATCTGGTTTTTTACCATACATCTGTTTTAAAAAATCATCTAAGACATTTAAGTCATCGTGAGCAATTACAGCTTCTACTTCTTTTGCTAACGTTGAAGCTTGCTCAGCAGTCCAAATACTTGGAATACCTGCATGGGTCAAAACAGTTTGATTATTAGGAAATAAACACAAAGGCTGTTTACGTAACCAATCAATTAAGTCATCACTTTCTAAAGCATGAATAACATCATCAATATTATCTTTAGGATTAATCTCTTTAATACCACGTGCCACGGCAAGCAGGTTGAGATCATGATTCCCTAAAACGGTTGCCGCTACACCACGATCGACCAATTTCTTAATAAATCGAATAGCACCAATCGAATTTTCACCACGTGCAACCAAATCACCTGCAAACCAAAGAAAATCTTGATCTACATCGAATTGAATTTCTTTTAGCAGTGCTTTCAGGGCTTCAAAGCAGCCCTGAACATCACCAATCACATAATTATATCGAACGTTTGCACGAGACATTTATGCATCTACCATTTGATCTGCAAGTGCTACAAACTGAGCAAGTGTTAAAGTTTCAGGACGCGCCATCGGATCAACTCCTGCTTTCTCAAAGCCATCTTCAACCAACATACCTTTTAAGCTGTTACGCAAAGTTTTACGTCGCTGTGTAAACACATGTGAAACCAAGCGCGCCAAAGCTTTTTCATTACTAGCAACAATTGGTTTTTCATCATACGGCTCTAAACGGAATACTGCAGATGTTACTTTTGGTGGAGGATTAAAAGATCCTGGGGGTACTTCAAACAAGAATGTTGGTTTACAGTAATACTGAATCATTACCGATAAACGACCATATTCTTTAGTATTTGGTGATGCCGTAATACGATCTACAACTTCTTTTTGAAGCATGAAGTGCATGTCTTTAACTTTGTCGCCAAAACTTAAGAGATGAAATAATAATGGCGTAGAAATATTATACGGCAAGTTACCCACTACACGTAAAGGACGACCATCTGCAAATAATTCAGTGAAGTCATACTTTAACGCATCTGTTTCAACAATGGTTAAACGCTCAGGATGTGGTACACGACCTGGTAAGCCTGCTGCCAAATCACGGTCAAGCTCAATTACAGTCAACGCATCGCACTCACCAATTAACGGTGATGTTAATGCTGCAAGACCAGGACCAATTTCAACAATATTCTCGCCTTCACGCGGGTTTACCGAGCGTACAATTTTGGCAATTACACGTTGGTCATGTAAGAAGTTTTGCCCAAAACGCTTCCGCGTATGATGCCCTTCATCTTTTGGGTTTAAGGCATTAATTTGATACATAAAAAATTTTCCAACGTGAAACTAAGCAAATAAATCAATGATGTGCAAGATCAAGTGCTAAGTCTACAGCTACATGTAAGCTTGAACTTTTTGCTTGTCCTGTACCTGCTAGGGAGAGCGCAGTACCATGATCTACAGATGTACGAATAAATGGTAAACCTAAAGTAATATTAATAGCTTCACCAAATCCTTGAGATTTTAACACAGGTAGACCTTGATCGTGATACATCGCTAAAACTGCATCTGCATCTTTTAAATTTTCTGGGGTAAATAAAGTATCGGCAGGCAGACTTAAGCTCATCTGAATACCTTTTTTACGATAGGTTTCAAGTACAGGATTAATTACTTCGATCTCTTCCATACCCAAATAACCATCTTCACCTGCATGTGGATTTAAACCACAAACTAAAATATTAGGCTGTTCTATCTTAAATTTTGTTTTTAAATCGTGAATTAGAATATCAATTACTTGATGCAATCGTTCTTTTGTAATGGCATCAGGAACATCACGTAAGGCTAAATGTGTTGTAGCAAGTGCAACACGTAAAGACTTTGTTGCAAGCATCATCACTACACGCGGAACACCTGCATATTCTTGGTAAAACTCTGTATGCCCACTAAAGTGGATACCTGCATCATTAATAATAGATTTTTGTACAGGTGCAGTTGCAACCCCTACACTCTTTCCATTCATTGCATATTCAGCAGAACGCCTCAATTGTTCAAGAACATATACCGCATTTTTTGCATTTAATTGGCCTGAATGAACGGTCTCATTTAAAGGCACATGCTCCACATACAACTGACCTTTAGATGACGCTTCTGTTTGCCCTTCATATTCAATAAATCGAATAGAATAATTTAGTTCTTTTGCACGATCTTTAAGAAGGGTTAAATCGGCTAAAATAACTATAGGTCTTTCATCTTCACGATTTGCCAAACTCAAGCAAATATCTGGGCCAATACCAGCAGGTTCACCACTCGTCACATAAAGAGGAAGCATTGACCTTAATCTCACTTTTAAGATGGAAATAAATATTATTATACATCTTCAACAAGATCACATAAAACAGCCTATAACCATTTGAAAGTATTAATTTAAAAAATTCAAACAAATTAATATTTTTTGACGTTTACCTTAATTACAAAATAGCAAAGATTATTCTTTGCACTAAATTATATTTAGTAATAGAATACAGCGCTTGAAATTCTATTTTTCATTTGTGATTCTTCACGTAATCGTTTAGAATCGCGTCTCCTTTAGTTTGGACAGATTCCATAGTCCAAACCAACTATAATAGGTAGTGGTTTAATGAAAACTCTCAGCGCTAAGCCAGCTGAAGTTCAACACGACTGGTACGTTGTTGATGCTTCTGGCAAAACTTTAGGTCGCCTTGCGACTGAAATCGCTCGTCGTTTACGCGGTAAGCATAAAACTTCTTATACTCCTCACGTTGATACAGGCGATTATATCGTTGTAATTAATGCTGAAGAAATTCAAGTGACTGGTAAAAAAGCGCTTGATAAGAAATACTATCGCCATACTGGTTTCCCTGGTGGTATCCGTGAGACTAACTTTGAAAAGTTAATCGCTCACAAACCTGAAGCAGTTTTAGAAAAAGCTGTTAAAGGTATGTTACCAAAAGGTCCTCTTGGTTATGCAATGATCAAAAAAATGAAAGTGTACGCTGGTACTGAGCATCCACATACTGCTCAACAGCCACAAGTTTTGGACATCTAAGGGATACAGCACATGGCTACTAACTATGGTACAGGTCGCCGTAAGACCGCAACTGCACGTGTTTTCCTATCAGCTGGTACTGGTAAACTCGTAATTAACAACCGTTCTTTAGAACAATACTTCGGTCGTGAGACTGCTCGTATGGTTGTTAACCAACCTCTTGAGCTTTTAGAAGCTACAACTAAATATGACCTTTACATCACTGTTGCTGGTGGTGGTATTGGTGGTCAAGCAGGCGCTATCCGTCACGGTATTACTCGTGCGTTAATCGCTTCTGACGAAACTTTAAAACCTGCTCTTCGTCAAGCTGGTTTCGTTACTCGTGATGCTCGTGAAGTTGAACGTAAGAAACTTGGTTTACGTAAAGCTCGTAAACGTCCTCAATTCTCTAAACGTTAATTCGTTTACCGAATCGGACAAAAAAGCCTTGGATTTTCCAAGGCTTTTTTTATTACTTTAAATATTTCAGAACTCCAAACTTTTTAGTAAATGTAATTCTTTTAACAGCTTCGTGATTTTATAGCTTATTTTTAGTATCCTATCTGATTCATTTTATATTGCTGTGAAATATGTCAGTCGAAGCTACAACACTCCAAGGAATTACGCTATATAGTCATGCAAATGACTTTCGCTCCCATTGGATTCGTTATGTTCTTGCTGAAAAACAAATTAAGCACCACCTCATTATTGTTGAAGATGATGACGAAGATGTCGCAAGCCTAAACCCTTATAATCAACTTCCCATGCTCATTGAAAATGATTTAAAGCTTTTTAATACAAACATCATTTCTGAGTATTTAGATGATCGATATAGACAAAATAAACTTTATGCCGATGCACCCATGCCCCGAGCTGAGCAACGTCAATATATTTGGCGCTTTGAACAAGACTGGTTAATGCTTGCGGATAAAATGTTATGTCACCCAGATAGTTTCAATAAAGAAGAAAGTCTTCAAGCACAAAAACAACTTAAAGATACACTAATTTCACTTACACCATTATTTCAGCATTATCCTTATTTTATGTCTGAAACATTTTCAATTTTAGATTGCATGCTTGCTCCCATTTTCTTACGTCTACCATCAATGGGAATTCATTTACCACCACAGCATTGCAGACCAATTTTGCTTTATATACAACGTATTTTTAGTCGTCCTGCATTTATAAAGTCACTGACTTTGCAGGAAAAAAATCATTATCGTGAATTATTGAAAAATATTTAGGTCATATTATGTCTGAATTAGAATTAAGCCCTACTCGCCCATATCTTACTCGTGCAATGTACGAATGGATTTGTGATAACAACTTAACACCATATTTACTCGTTGATGCAACTCAGCCTAATACACTTGTACCAGAACAATTTATTCAAGATGGTCAAATTGTATTAAATACAGCACCACATGCTGTACATGCACTAAACATGAGTAATGAGGCAATTAGCTTCTCAGCACGTTTTGGTGGTGTATCACGTGACTTATATATTCCTTTTCAAGCATTAATGGGCATATATGCTAAAGAAAATGGTCAAGGATTGTTTTTTGATGCAAGTGAATATGATCATATCAATAATAATCAAGATGCTTTAAAATCAAACCCGAGCGAAGAAAATAAACCAACAAAGAAAAAACCAAGTCTAAGACTTTTAGATTAATAATGGGGTGTGTTAATGGCTTTCGATTTAGTCCAATACTTTAATGATCAATTAAAATTTCAAAAACCATTGCTTTTGAACAGCTATGATCATGAATTACGTGACAAATACATACAAGAAATTAATGCACTCACCTTAGGTTCAATCGTTACACTTTGGCGTGAAAATGATGAACTTCAATTTAAGAAATTAAATGCATTAGATGATTCTTATATTATTGGAATTACAGAGAACCTAATATCTGCTCGTAATAATCAATCAAAACTTAAATCTCATGAATTTAAAACTGCAATAATAGAAGTGCTTCAGTTTCAACTTGAAGAAATTTTACAGCTTGAAACAACAGGTAACTTTGGACAAAAAGGTCTAAAAGAACTCCTCCTAGGACAAATTGAATACCTTTCAGGTCATGCAGATAATTGGGTTTGGTTAACAAATGGGCTATTAGAGCTTAAAGATTCCAAACCTACTCATCAAGAAGATATATCATTAGATTCATCAATACAGGAGTTTAATCAAATGGTTCAACAACACTCTCACCACGATGATGTTCAAGTTACAACAGAAAATACAGTACCAACTTGGTCTAAAATTTTAGAACCAGTTGTTGCTATTGTTATTCTTTGGATTCTGGCTCAAGCACTATGTCGTGTCTTTGCCTAAGTATACTCTTTTCTCTAAGGCCACTTTATTGTGGTCTTTTTTTATACAATAAAAACAACTAAATTACAAATAATTACAATTGTATTTATATCATCATCCTATTTATTATTTCATTGATAGAAATACAAAAACATATTTAAAATACCAATTAGTTCTCAAGTCCATTGACCAAAACTATCATAAAATTCAATCCCATTTTTATCCTTTCAATGAACAACATAAATAAGACATTGATCTTTCAAACTTATTCTTTATAAATAGAATTCTACTTAACGAGTTTAATTCTAAAAGTAGCAATATTACTTAAAAAAAGAGAGAAGAAAACATGGCTAAAATATCATTAGAATCACTATCAAGTATCGACGGATTTTATGCCGCTGCACTAGTAGATGGCGAAAGTGGACTTGCATTAGCAACACAAGGGGGGGGAGATATTGATTTAGAATTAGCTGCAGCAGGTAACACCGAGGTTGTTCGATCAAAACGACGTGTAGCACAAGCTCTAAACTTAAATGACTCTATCGAAGACATCCTTATCACCCTAGGCAAACAATATCATTTAATTCGACCACTAGTGAATAATGAAAATGTATTTCTTTATTTAGTGCTCGACCGTTCAAAAGCAAACTTAGCAATGGCTCGTCACGAACTTAAAAGTTATGAAAAAGGCTTAGATTTTGCTTAAGTTAAAACATAAAAGCCCCTTATAAAAAATCTATAAGGGGCTTTTCTTTCCCCTACTATTTTTTATTAAAGGTGGAAAATCATGAAATTACGAGTATACAACGACCTAAACTTTATTTTTTTTACACCTGAAAGTTATCTAAAACTTTTTAATTTATTTAAATTACAATCTATGCAAACACCAAATCAAATTAAGCCAATATTAAATTCAAGTTTAGATATACCCAATAATATAAAGTTTGAAGCTCATAAACATGACATTGAAAGAATTTCCAATTTTTTCGATGATTTATACAGAACACATAAAGATAGCAAGCTACATCTATACGATAGCTTGGGTACTCTAGCTGTTATTCAGCTTGAAAAAAATCAAGCTTGGATAAACCCTGCACGTATCAACACAAAAACTGATTTCAACTTTAATTGTGAAATTGCAACGACAGATGCTCTCTCAAAAGTAGACCGTAAACAAACATTCATTTTAAATGATTGGATTTGGAATTTATTTTGGAATAGTGAAGAACTAGCCATTGCATTATGTCCTGAAGATGGACATTTCAAAATAAACTATTGGCCAAAACCAACTGATCCTATCCATAAAAAAGTTATCTTCCAGCTTGCAGCATGCTTCATTCAAGGTGGGAAAATATCAACTATTGCGACTCAATTAAATATCTCCACAACATTAGTAAGACGATTTATTGGTGCAAACATTACAATCAATAATGTAGAAAAAATCAATATTTGGGACAAGCATTACACTCCACCTATTCAGAATGATCAAAATGAAGAAGTAGGTTTTATAAAGGACTTCTTTAGTAGTTTGAGAAAAAAATTACGCTTATAAATTAAGGAGCCTGTATGATTATCCAACAATATAAAATTGTTTTCGCTGGAACTATGGGAGCTGGCAAAACTGAAGCAATTCGATCTTTATCTGAAATCCCTATCCTTGTAACAGAAGCCTTTAATACAGATCAAGAAAGCCATTCAAAACTCCAAACAACCGTTGGAATTGATTATGGTGAAGTAACTCTCGATGATGGTTTAGTTATTGGACTATATGGTACACCAGGACAAGAACGATTCGATTTTATTTGGTCTGTAATATGCAAAGGTGCGATTGGTGCAATTATACTTATTGATCATACTTTAGAAAATTCTATTGAAGAGCTAGAACACTATCTTGAGGTTTTTCAAGAATATACAGAATATATTGCTATTGGTATTACACATACAGATGAAGACCTTGATAAATCCACATACATGTATCAAGAATGGCTTGCTAAAAATGATCTTTACCACCCCTTATTTATGATTGATGCACGTAAAAAAGATGATGTAAAACTATTATTGGAGGCATTAATAACCTCAATCGAAATTAATTACAATATTACTGCTTAATTGGAGAGATCACATGTTTGCACTTAAAAAAGAAAGAAAAACTCCAGAGCATATTATTCAAAATGCAAAAAATGAAATTCAATATATCTTCCATAATGTTAGTGGTGTTAATTTCATTATGATTTGTTCAACTGACGGCTTTGAACTTGTAACACTTTATAAAAAAAATTCTTTTAATCACACAAAATTAGCCGCGGTAAGTAGTTCATTACATGCAATGGTCAGTGCACTTATGACAGAATTGCAGCTTATTGAGTGTCAATCGATTACTTTAGATGCTGAAAATGGAAAAGCCATTCTTACCTCAGTACCAAGTAAACAAAATCCTATGATCATTGTCGTCTTAGCAGAAAAGGATATTCTACTAGGACAACTTTTACATGCATTAAAAAAAGCAAGCTTAACCATATCAAAATTTGAATAACCTACTCATCCTCCCCATTACCCATAAAAAAACACCCCCTTAGGCATTAAGCTAAGGGGGTGTTTTGAATTAATGAGCTGGCGATGACTTACTCTCACATGGGTAACCCCACACTACCATCAGCGCTAAGAGGTTTCACTTCTGAGTTCGGGAAGGGATCAGGTGGTTCACTCTTGCTATTGTCGCCAGCACAACTGTTTATGGACTTATTCGGGTCTTATTTACATCAAATGATGTATGCCTTACTTCGTACCAAATAGAATTCATTAACAGATTATTTGAGTTAAAGTATAAGTTCTAGCGTATTCTGAATCAAGATCAGTCAGTGTTGACTGTTTGGTTTTGAATCGATTTCAGCTTTATACAACAACTGTTTGGGTGTTGTATAGTCAAGCCTCACGAGCAATTAGTATTGGTCAGCTTCACATATCACTATGCTTCCACATCCAACCTATCAACGTCGTAGTCTTCAACGGCTCTTTAGAGGAATAAATTCCTAGGGAAATCTTATCTTGAGGTAGGCTTCCCGCTTAGATGCTTTCAGCGGTTATCCCTTCCGAACATAGCTACCCGGCGATGCGACTGGCGTCACAACCGGTACACCAGAGGTTCGTCCACTCTGGTCCTCTCGTACTAGGAGCAGATCCTCTCAAATTTCCAACGCCCACGGTAGATAGGGACCGAACTGTCTCACGACGTTCTAAACCCAGCTCGCGTACCTCTTTAAATGGCGAACAGCCATACCCTTGGGACCTGCTTCAGCCCCAGGATGAGATGAGCCGACATCGAGGTGCCAAACACCGCCGTCGATATGAACTCTTGGGCGGTATCAGCCTGTTATCCCCAGAGTACCTTTTATCCGTTGAGCGATGGCCCTTCCATACAGAACCACCGGATCACTAAGACCTACTTTCGTACCTGCTCGACTTGTGGGTCTCGCAGTTAAGCGCGCTTTTGCCTTTATACTCTACGCGTGATTTCCGACCACGCTGAGCGCACCTTCGTACTCCTCCGTTACTCTTTAGGAGGAGACCGCCCCAGTCAAACTACCCACCAGACATGGTCCTCGCTCCAGATTATGGAGCAGAGTTAGAACCTCAATATTACCAGGGTGGTATTTCAAGATTGGCTCCACCGAAACTAGCGTCTCGGTTTCAAAGCCTCCCACCTATCCTACACAAGTAAGATCAAAGTTCAATGTCAAGCTGCAGTAAAGGTTCACGGGGTCTTTCCGTCTAGCCGCGGGTACACCGCATCTTCACGGCGAATTCGATTTCACTGAGTCTCTGCTGGAGACAGCGCCCCCATCATTATGCCATTCGTGCAGGTCGGAACTTACCCGACAAGGAATTTCGCTACCTTAGGACCGTTATAGTTACGGCCGCCGTTTACTGGGGCTTCGATCAAGAGCTTCGCTTACGCTAACCCCATCAATTAACCTTCCAGCACCGGGCAGGCATCACACCCTATACGTCCACTTTCGTGTTTGCAGAGTGCTATGTTTTTAATAAACAGTTGCAGGGGCCTGGTTTCTGTGGCTGTCAATAGCTCAGGAAGCAAGTTCCATCACCGTCAACAGCGTACCTTCTCCCGAAGTTACGGTACCATTTTGCCTAGTTCCTTCAGCAGAGTTCTCTCAAGCGCTTTGGTCTACTCGACCTGACCACCTGTGTCGGTTTCGGGTACGATTCCAGTGTAACTGAAGCTTAGAGACTTTTCCTGGAAGTATGGTATCAGCCACTTCGCTAGTAAACTAGCTTGCTATCAGATCTCAGCATAGAGCACCCCGGATTTGCCTAAGATGCATGCCTACTTCCTTCCACCTGGACAACCAACGCCAGGCTGACTTAACCTTCTCCGTCCTCTCATCGCATTACACTGAAGTATTGGAATATTAACCAATTTCCCATCGACTACGCCTCTCGGCCTCGCCTTAGGGGTCGACTCACCCAGCCCCGATTAACGTTGGACTGGAACCCTTGGTCTTTCAGCGTGCGAGTTTTTCACTCGCATTGTCGTTACTCACGTCAGCATTCGCACTTCTGATACCTCCAGCATGCTTCTCAACACACCTTCATCGGCTTACAGAACGCTCCCCTACCACTTGCAATAAATTGCAAATCCGCAGCTTCGGCATATAGTTTTAGCCCCGTTACATCTTCCGCGCAGGCCGACTCGACTAGTGAGCTATTACGCTTTCTTTAAAGGGTGGCTGCTTCTAAGCCAACCTCCTAGCTGTCTATGCCTTCCCACATCGTTTCCCACTTAACTATAATTTTGGGGCCTTAGCTGGCGGTCTGGATTGTTTTCCTCTTGACTACGGACGTTAGCACCCGCAGTCTGTCTCCCGGATAGTACTCATTGGTATTCGGAGTTTGCATCGGTTTGGTAAGTCGGGATGACCCCCTAGCCGAAACAGTGCTCTACCCCCAATGGTATTCGTCCGAGGCGCTACCTAAATAGCTTTCGGGGAGAACCAGCTATCACCGAGTTTGATTAGCCTTTCACCCCTATCCACAAGTCATCCCCTGGCTTTTCAACGACAGTGGGTTCGGTCCTCCAGTTAGTGTTACCCAACCTTCAACCTGCTCATGGATAGATCACCCGGTTTCGGGTCTATACCCAGCAACTAAACGCCCTATTAAGACTCGATTTCTCTACGGCTCCCCTATACGGTTAACCTCGCTACTGAATATAAGTCGCTGACCCATTATACAAAAGGTACGCAGTCACCGAACAAGTCGGCTCCCACTGCTTGTATGCATGCGGTTTCAGGATCTATTTCACTCCCCTCACAGGGGTTCTTTTCGCCTTTCCCTCACGGTACTGGTTCACTATCGGTCAGTCAGGAGTATTTAGCCTTGGAGGATGGTCCCCCCATATTCAGACAAGGTTTCACGTGCCTCGCCCTACTCGACATCATCATATAAGCCCTTTCGTGTACAGGACTATCACCCACTATGGTTGCACTTCCCAGAGCATTCCACTAGAACTTATATGACTTAATGGGCTGTTCCCCGTTCGCTCGCCGCTACTGAGGGAATCTCAATTGATTTCTTTTCCTAAGGGTACTGAGATGTTTCACTTCCCCTCGTTCGCCTCATAAACCTATGTATTCAGTTTATGATACCTACCTTATGGTAAGTGGGTTTCCCCATTCAGAAATCTCCGGATCACAGGATATTTGCCGCCTCCCCGGAGCTTATCGCAGGCTATTACGTCTTTCATCGCCTCTGACTGCCAAGGCATCCACCACATGCACTTAATTACTTGACTATACAACCCCAAACAGTCGTTAACCCTTACAAGTTAGGTTAGCAACAGAGCTTGTCTTACGACTTGCTCATACAGTTGGCGTCTTGTGCATTTAAGCACCGTACAGCTTCAATTAGATTCATATACCAAAACGCTTGATTCAGTTAATTTCGCTAGTACTCATTCTTTCTTTCGATTGAATGAGCATGAACAAATTATTTCAACTCAAATATATTCTGTTAATGATTAATCTAGCCTTCGTCAGGTCTAGACGCTGTGATAAATCACAGAACTTAATAAACAAGATCTTCGATCTCTTTTACTAAATTCTATAATCTAGCAACTTATCTTAATGTATGGTGGAGACTAGGAGAGTCGAACTCCTGACCTCCTGCGTGCAAAGCAGGCGCTCTACCAACTAAGCTAAGTCCCCAGCTTATCATATAGATTCGATGTCTCTGTGTTCTGTACTAATTGCTTAGGTAATCAGATTTGGTGGGTCTGACAAGACTTGAACTTGTGACCCCACGCTTATCAAGCGTGTGCTCTAACCAACTGAGCTACAGACCCTCAGATACATCTTCATGAAGAACAACTTGTTGTGGATTCTTACCAATCGTCAATCTTTCGTTAAGGAGGTGATCCAGCCGCAGGTTCCCCTACGGCTACCTTGTTACGACTTCACCCCAGTCGTCGGCCACACCGTGGTAAGCGTCCTCCTTGCGGTTAGACTACCTACTTCTGGTGCAACAAACTCCCATGGTGTGACGGGCGGTGTGTACAAGGCCCGGGAACGTATTCACCGCGGCATTCTGATCCGCGATTACTAGCGATTCCGACTTCACGCAGTCGAGTTGCAGACTGCGATCCGGACTACGATCGGCTTTTTGAGATTAGCATCCTCTCGCGAGGTAGCAACCCTTTGTACCGACCATTGTAGCACGTGTGTAGCCCTGGTCGTAAGGGCCATGATGACTTGACGTCGTCCCCGCCTTCCTCCAGTTTGTCACTGGCAGTATCCTTAAAGTTCCCACCCGAAGTGCTGGCAAATAAGGAAAAGGGTTGCGCTCGTTGCGGGACTTAACCCAACATCTCACGACACGAGCTGACGACAGCCATGCAGCACCTGTATGTAAGCTCCCGAAGGCACCAATCCATCTCTGGAAAGTTCTTACTATGTCAAGACCAGGTAAGGTTCTTCGCGTTGCATCGAATTAAACCACATGCTCCACCGCTTGTGCGGGCCCCCGTCAATTCATTTGAGTTTTAGTCTTGCGACCGTACTCCCCAGGCGGTCTACTTATCGCGTTAGCTGCGCCACTAAAGCCTCAAAGGCCCCAACGGCTAGTAGACATCGTTTACGGCATGGACTACCAGGGTATCTAATCCTGTTTGCTCCCCATGCTTTCGTACCTCAGCGTCAGTATTAGGCCAGATGGCTGCCTTCGCCATCGGTATTCCTCCAGATCTCTACGCATTTCACCGCTACACCTGGAATTCTACCATCCTCTCCCATACTCTAGCTTCCCAGTATCGAATGCAATTCCTAAGTTAAGCTCAGGGATTTCACATCCGACTTAAAAAGCCGCCTACGTACGCTTTACGCCCAGTAAATCCGATTAACGCTCGCACCCTCTGTATTACCGCGGCTGCTGGCACAGAGTTAGCCGGTGCTTATTCTGCGAGTAACGTCCAAGCATCTAGAGTATTAATCTAGAGCTCCTCCTCCTCGCTTAAAGTGCTTTACAACCAAAAGGCCTTCTTCACACACGCGGCATGGCTGGATCAGGGTTCCCCCCATTGTCCAATATTCCCCACTGCTGCCTCCCGTAGGAGTCTGGGCCGTGTCTCAGTCCCAGTGTGGCGGATCATCCTCTCAGACCCGCTACAGATCGTCGCCTTGGTAGGCCTTTACCCCACCAACTAGCTAATCTGACTTAGGCTCATCTATTAGCGCAAGGTCCGAAGATCCCCTGCTTTCCCCCGTAGGGCGTATGCGGTATTAGCAGCCGTTTCCAACTGTTGTCCCCCACTAATAGGCAGATTCCTAAGCATTACTCACCCGTCCGCCGCTAGAAATCAGTAGCAAGCTACCTATTCCCGCTCGACTTGCATGTGTTAAGCCTGCCGCCAGCGTTCAATCTGAGCCATGATCAAACTCTTCAGTTTAAAATCAGTAGTACCTTTAAAGGGTACCAATCTTGGCTCATCAATTTTCTGACAAATATTTCTCAAATAAACTTCGAGTAATTTCTACCATTAAATCAATGAAAATAATTTCGATTGATCAA